>JBGSWU010000073.1:0-3321 GCA_041751795.1 Thermomicrobiales bacterium | reverse complement strand
CATCCTGAACCGCAGTGAAGGATCTCCCATTCCGTGAGCAACAGGAGTCTTGCCCTAGTAAGTAACGGTCCAACGAACCACTCCCGTCGGTCATGAACGCAAAGAGATCCTTCACTGCGGTTCAGGATGACAGGGCGAGGTGGGCCGTTGTTCAGGCTACTGCCGCATCTCTACGTCAACTGGTACGCCGTTTCAGTGCATCATCAATCGCGTAGTATTCAGCATCGCCATCAGATAAGTGAACCAATCGGGACGTCTGTCACGAACATGTGGCCGGGCGAGTGGGTGATGATCAGCGGCGGCCTGGATTGGAGAGCGACGGCCTGCGGGGTCACGCCACACGCCCAGAACACGGGGACTTCACCAGCGCGGATCTCCGTCGCGTCGCCCCAGTCGGGAGTAGAAAGGTCGACGATTCCAAGTGCAGCCGGGTCGCCAGCATGGACGGGGGCGCCGTGGGCACGGGCATAGCGGGCTGAGATGTCCGTGGCACGCTCGACCAGATCTTCGCGGATCGGGCGCATCGAAACGACGAGCGGACCGTGGAAGATGCCAGCCGAAACACACTCGCGATTCGTCGCCCACATCGGGACACCGTCACCACATTCCAGATGTCGCAGCTGGATACCGCCCTCGACGAGCGCGTGCTCGAAGGTGAAACTGCAGCCAAGCAGAAACGCGACCATATCGTCGCGCCAGCGGTGGCGGATATCGGTCGGCTCCTCGACCAACTCGCCATACTCGTAGACACGATAGCGCGGCAAATCGGTGCGCAGGTCGGCGTGTGGTGCCGCCTGCGCCGGAACCGGCGATCCAGCATCGGTCACGTCGATGATCGGGCACGGCTTCGGGTTGCGAACACAGAACAGTAGAAAGTCGTAAGCGAGAGCACGCGGGAGGATGACCAGGTTCGCCTGCGTGTAACCCGGCGCCAACCCTGCCGTATGTGTCGTCCATTCTCCGGCACGGATCGACGCGCGAACCATTTCCGGCTCAGCGCCAATGAGCGTGCGTTGCTCTTGTTCGTGGACCTTCATCGTTCGCCTCCTGCCGGTGCGATCCTGATTGTTGGTTGATACGGGATCGGCGCCGAAATTCAGCGTCGAAGCCATGTGCCTAGCACTGTATCGCACCTTCACAATTCGTCCAGTTTCCCCGCTGGTCCCGTTCGTGAAACGACAACGATGGTAGGCTTGCGCGCTGCCCCGGCACTGGTGGGCAGAATATGCTGCTGCCGTCTGGACACTTACATGCGATTGCCGATCCCTGCTATTTTCCGCGACAAAGCGCTCAAACCGGTCATGCTGCTGGCGGGATTTGCAGGAGCAGCCTTCGGACTGACGATCCCCTACCTGACGCTGATCGCCCGGGATCGGGGCATCTCTCTGCGTGTGATCGGCGTGATGGCGGCCAGTTATCTGATTGCGCAGATGTTCCTGCAACTGCCTTTCGGTGCGCTTTCTGACCGGGTTGGTCGAACGCCATTGATCGCACTCGGCTTCGCGATTGAAGGAATCGCGACGGCAGGCTTTACGTTCGCGGACTCCGCGCTGATATTCATCTCACTCCGCATCGTTCAGGGTGTCGCCCTGGCGATGATCATGCCGGCACTGCGAGCGCTGATCGCCGATGTGACACCGATGGAGCGCCGTGGGCAAGCCTATGCGTGGTTGTTTGCGGCCTTTGGCGGCGGACTGATGCTCGGTCCGCCGATTGGTGGTGTCCTGGCCAGTCCGCTTGGACGAAACCCCGTCTTCCTTATCGCAGCGACCGCGAATATCCTCCTCGGCATATGGACGGTCTTCAACCTTAATGCGCCTCCTCCCGCCGGTCATGACGCGAGTGCTCCAAAGATTCCGTACGCGGCAATGCTGACGCGCCCGCTGATCGGAGCGTTCCTGCTCGGATTCGGCAGTCGCATTCTCGAAGGGATGTTCACCGGCATCTGGAGCATCTACCTCGACGACCTCGGCGCCAGTGACTTCGTGATCGGGATCACCTACAGCACGTTCTCACTTGCGTTCCTCCTGCTGACGCCAATTGGTGGGAGATTGGCTGACACTGGCAAGCGCTGGGCGAAGATCTTCGTCGGCAACCTGACGATGGCTGTCCTGATCGTCAGTTATGGCGTCGTCCAATGGATTCCGGGGATTCTCGTCATTGGCCTGCTGGAGGGCGCAGTCTCGACGATCCCCATGCCGGCGCTGGATGCCTACCTCGCGTCAGTGGCGGACCCACGGATTCAGGGACGTGTTCAAGGAACATTCGCGACGATCGGCACGTTCGGTGCGGCCAGTTCTGCACTCTTCGGCGTCTGGCTCTACGGCCTGGCCCAGTTCCTGCCGTTCGCCGTTGCCGGAGGGATTCTCATTACCCTTACGCTGCTTGCCGTCCCACTCGTCCGTGCCGCTGAACAAACGGTCATGGAGGTCGGAACGCCACTTGTGACAGCGGCTGCAGTGGAGTGAACACTCATGACTGACGGATGGCGCTGAAGAGGTACAGTTGCCCCAGTTCGCAGTTGACCGCGCCCTTGCCTTCGATGCGATAGCGCAGCAACTCGTCGGTCTCTCGCGTCATCTGCACACCGAAGTGTACTCCGCCGTCCCAGCCCCACATCATGTCAAGACGCAATAGCCGTAATTGCTCTCCCCCGTCGATCAATCTAGTGAGCGAGGTGCGCAACTCATCTGGATTTTGAGCAACCATCTTTTCAAGCGAAAACCAACGCAATCCAGTCGTATCAATGTCCGTTTCCTGGTCGCGTTCAGGGAAAAACGCCAGTGCCGCCTCGACATCCCCGTAATTGACGGCATTGACGAAGCCGGTCAACACGCTCGTGACACCCGTCGCATCACAGCCAGTCGGAGCGGAGTGTTCAGGATTCCAGTGCAACGCGAATGGAGGAGCGGGGCAACGCTCCAGATCGAACACCTCTGGCCGGCATGCAGCCGCGTAGACAGCAACGGTCGCATCAACGTGATTGGCACCCTGCTCGGCGCTGATCCGCCAGCAACCGGACGACTCGAACGTCACATAGGACGAAACGACGTGACCTTCGACATTGACGCCCGATACCGGGAGGGAACGGGTTTCTAACAACGATCCGTCGGCTGATCCGGCACTGAACTGCATTGCGCTGCCATCGCCTCGCCATTGGAGGGAGTTCTCACCCTCGTAGAGGAGACCGTCAGGAACGCCAACGTCGATACCGTCGCCTTCGATCCAGGCTGCGAGGACGCCATCAGCGGCGCGCCAGCCGGTCATCGGGGTTGCGTCACAATCACCAGCAGGAAACGGCATCGTGATTCCCGGATACGG
>JBGSWU010000072.1:0-3307 GCA_041751795.1 Thermomicrobiales bacterium | reverse complement strand
CGGGCCCGGTGGCTCGCGCAGTCTTCAAAACTGTTGTGGGGGGTGACGAGCCTCCCAGGTGGGTTCGACTCCCATGCGCCCTCGCCAGTCCCACGTACCAAGACTCAACGATCCGGGCGACGATCGGCATTCGTTGATCGCTCCTGATATCGACTCCCGCACGTCCGAAGTGACCGATCCCAACACCAAACTGGACTGGCGCTCGGAATGTGACACATCCTGCTCCAAAGCTCGATTGGATGCGGTATAGGTATTGCTGTCGGGCTGTGGGTTGCGGTCGTGTGAGAGATCAGGCGCCGAATGGTACAGGTCCGCGAGCAACAGCACATTGGTGACGGTGAATTGAACCTGCCCGTCGATCGGATTGCGGGCATGCGCCCACTCATGATGGTCAGTCGACGAACGACGACATCCACGATTGTGTCGATTCTTGCCGTGGGAGTGCTCGTTCTACACATCTTTACTGTGATGGATACCCAGACGTTTTACGATCGTTCAATCTCGCTCCGACCATACGGGAGCGTCGATCGTGCACTCGAACGAATCGAACATGATAACTTCACGACGATCGCTCGGTTGGACGAGCTTGCGGTCGATCCCGAGCAATCAGAGATTGAGCGGTTGGTGTTCAAGTACGCACCGTTGCTGATCCACACGGGTCAGTCCTGGCCCGCCGAGGATGACACGTGGATGGGTGTGTACTACCGCGTGTCACAGTCCGAAATCGCGGATCGAACCGCGACGACGATCCGCTATTATCTGTTTCTCACCGACGAAGATGGTGGGATGCCGATCCTGCAACGGATGCCGCGCTACGGTCATCCATTCGATGCCGAGTTGATTTACCGAGTGCTGTTGTTTGAAGATGAAATCGTTGCCGCGTACCAGGCACCGGTGCATCGGATTATCCGCTTCGAACTGGATGAAGCAACGCGACCGGTGTTTGCAATCGCAAGCGCTAACCATAATTTCCGGCTCGTCCTGCCATCGGAACTTGAACGACGTGATGAAGCCGTTCTCGTTGCACCATTGCCCCTCGATGAGTTTCAGCATCGTCCGTTTCAAGATCCCGATTTCCTCGCGCTGACGGCTCGGGAAGCGCGACAGCAACACGGCGTTGATATTGGGGAGTACGTGTACTTCACGTTCGATAATCCGCCGGAACGTGGAGCGGTAAACATCGGCGTGAAGATGGATGGTCGGTGGTATTTCGTGCGAGATGTCATCCCTGAAGGTGTTGTACGTGCGGGTGACAGGCGCATCGGAATCAAAGTTCCCGCCGTGCCGCTCCCTGCTGATATCGACGCGATTCGGCTGATTGGCTTTCGTGGTGCGATCGACGATGTCCGCGTGATGTCGATCTACCTCTACCCTACGGCAACGGTCGTCCAGTGACAAAGATCGGGAGTACGCTGCATGGCGCGTAACGAGTTCGGTCGCCCATGGCGCGTACCTGAGCGACGGTGGACGATGGCTCAGACGTGGCACGACTTGTTGTTCATGCACTGGCCGGTGCCAGTGGATGTCATGCGGACGCTGGTTCCAGACAGCCTTGACATCGACACATTCGACGGCGACGCCTGGATTGGCGTCGTACCGTTCTGGATGAGTGGAGTCCGGACCCGATTTCTCCCTGCAGTTCGCGGACTGTCAAGTTTTCCAGAACTCAACGTCCGAACGTACGTCGTACGCGATGAGAAACCCGGTGTCTTCTTTTTCAGCCTCGATGCTGGAAATCCAGTCGCGGTTGAGATTGCTCGCCAGCGATTCGCATTACCGTACTTTCGGGCAGACATGTCGTATCGCACGTTGGGCGAAGAGGTCGATTACGCGAGTCAACGAACACACAGGGGAGCGCCGCGAGCGTCGCTGCGCGTGCGGTATCGACCGACTGGTGACCTGCTGACCGAGGTGGGGCCGGGGACGTTGGCGTGGTGGCTCACCGGTCGATACTGCCTCTACACTGTTCGGGACGACGGTCGTGCCAGTCGTTTGGAGATCGACCATCAGTTGTGGCCACTGCAAGCGGCAAAAGCCGAGATCGAGGTCAACACGATGACGGTCCCTCTGGGAATCGCACTCCCCGATATCGAGCCAGTGCTTCATTTCTCTCGGAGACTCGAGGTCCGAGTCTGGCCAGCTGTGCGGTTGTGACAACAGCGCGTTTTAGACGCTGCCGGTAGCGACGGCGATGAGATTCCGAATCGGCTAGAACTGCGCTACGTTCGCATGACGAACATCGAACCTCTGGATTGCTATAATCGCGGGTGGTGACGGGTCACTGCCGGGGGTGTGGCGGAATTGGCAGACGCGCGTGCCTTAGGAGCACGTACCGCAAGGTGTGAGGGTTCGAGTCCCTCTTCCCCCACGATGTCGCGTTTGCGCGTGATTTCGACGCAATCGTATGGTCCATAGCACCCCGGGACGAAGGGGACCCACATGGCGAGTATGCCTGCTGCCGAGTCCGATGAGGCACGAGCGCACGGCGTGAATACGTCGGATTCTGGATCCGTCGATCCAGACCTGACCGATAGCAACGAACCACCATTCCAACCCAGCATTTTGCGAACGAAAGTGATCCCTGTTTTTGCGATCGTGATGGTCGTTGGTCTGCTGTTGTTGCTCGCTTATTCTCTGTTCGCGCCGAATGACGGGAGAATCGCCCAGCAGGGTCGCGTGAATACCGACGGTGCGCTCGTTCTTGAGAATCGCCAGCCTGCACCAGACTTCGACGTCTCGACGTTTTCCGGAGAGCCGTTGAAGCTCGCTGACTTGCGCGGAAAGATCGTGGTGTTGAACTTCTGGGCGTCGTGGTGTCCTCCATGCCGTAACGAAACTCCATTGCTCGAAGCCGCTCAAGACAATCTTGGTGACGATGTCGTTCTCGTCGGAATGGACATTTGGGATGCTGAAGGCGATGCACGTGACTTTCTTGAGCAGTACGGCGTGACGTACGCGGTTGGCCATGACGATGACGGTGGCGTCGCGATCGACTACGGCGTGAGTGGAGTTCCTGAGACGTTCGTTATCGACGCGGATGGCCGGATCGTTGCACGCCTGCCGGGTGAGGTAAAGAGCCTGGACCAGTTGCGCGGCATGGTCGCCGAGGCACGCTGATATGGTGGGTATCGGTCTGTTGGCGGCCTTTGGTGCCGGGATCGCGTCGTTCCTGTCGCCATGTGTCGCTCCGCTCCTGCCGGGGTATCTCACGATGATTTCCGGATCGACAGGAAACGACGCGTCGAACCATCGTCTTCGGCTCTTCTGGCCGAGTCTGCTGTTTGTTCTCGGTTTCTCGCTCGTGTTT
>JBGSWU010000071.1:0-15174 GCA_041751795.1 Thermomicrobiales bacterium | reverse complement strand
CCAGGAATCCGGTCGTCTGCGGGCCACGCATGTCTTTGCCACCTGAGAAAGCGACCAGATCGGCGCCTTCCGCTGTGAATCGGCAAAGGTTCTCGGCAGGAGGGAGCGCAACCGCCGCATCGACGATGACCGGAATCCCGCGTCCATGCGCGACGTCGACGACCGGACCCAGCCGGAGCGCATCCTCGTACATCGAAAACCAGCCAACGGCAGCCGTCCGTGGCCCGATTGCGGCATCGAGTGCTTCGGGCGAGGATGTTTCCGGGTTCCCGGACATCACGATCCGCGCACCAGCAACCCGGAAGCAGCGGTCGTATGAGTCGCGATGCGGGCCAGGAATGACGATCTCATTGCGCATCCCGCTCGTGTCCGGCAGGCGATTGACCGCGTCCCGATCGTCACCAGCCATGCAGACCGCTGCCGCGAGCGTTAGTGCCGCTGCCGAACCGGATGTGACATAGCCTGCCTCAGCGCCCGTCATCTCCGCGATGATTCGCCCAGCCGCGACTTCCAACTCCGCCATCGACACGAATGAAGACGCTGCGGCTGCCATTGCCTCGACAACCTCCGGCAACATCAATGACCCACCGAGGCGGGTGACATACCCGCTGGCATTGATGACCGGCGTGACGCCGATCTCCTGATATGTGCTCATCGTCTCCCTGTTCTCAGCCTGAATGTCTCACTCGCCCCGTCGCGCCTGTTCGACCCACGGCGATACGACCGGCATCGTCGCGGATCGTGTTCGTGGAATCTCACACGACGTCAATCACCCTGCTTCGCCATCCAGTCGTCCAGCGAACCGACGGTCGGGTCAACCTGGCGAATCGCGTAATACGGAATCGCTGGCCGGTACGCCTCGAAGACACGCCGCAACTCACCGACCGGCTCATCGTGAATATCGACGCGCAGGTCAACGCGCGAGAACGTCTTCTGATCGAACACCAGCAACGCCGCCGACCGCTGACCACCAATCTGGCCACCGGCATCGCGTCCCGCTTCGACCGAAACCAGCAGCCGGTCCTCCAAGTTATCGTCGGGGTTGGCGAGGAACGCCTCCTCCATCGCGTCGAGGATGTGCTCGCCAGTCAGCGCATTGCCGAGGACGATGTAGCCGTCGCGGCAGCGGTGGCCGCAGTAATCCTTGTTCTCTGTTCCCGTTCGCGCTGCGGTGAATCCGTCGTCGTCGATGACACCGAGTTGCCGGTGCTCGCAGTACGGATCGGCGAGCGCCATCTGCTCAATCACGCCCGGTGCCTTGTAGCCCATTTCCAGCAGGTTCAACCCGGTCTGCCCGAGTCGCTCATCAGCAATCGCCATGATCGCGACGGCTCCCAGCCGTGGCTTGATGAACGGCACTCGCACACCGACCGCTGGCGACCTCGTCGCCGTACCAATTCCGAGCATCCCCGTCCGCTGACACCGCGCCATGACCGTAAACGTCATCACCTGCTCCAATCACGAGTCACGATTCAATCCCCATCCGCCAACGCAGGCGCTCCCGGAACATCCGGCATTGCCTGCCTCGACTCCCTCGGTCGTCCTTCGACGCGCAGGTCGGGCAGCCAGGCCAGCCAGCGCGGCAGGTACCAGTTGGAATCCCCGAGCAGCGCCATCGACGCTGGTACGAGCACCGAACGCACCAGCGTCGCGTCAAGCAGAATCGCGACGGCCAGCCCGAACCCCATCTGCTGGAACATCACGAGCTGCCCCATCGCGAAGCCGCTGAAGACGATCACCATGATCAACGCTGCGCCGGTGATGATCCGACCTGTTGCCTGGATACCGACCGCGACGGAAGCGGCATTATCACCCGTTGCGCGGAACTGCTCCTGAACCCGGCTGAGCAGGAAGACATGGTAATCCATGCTCAGCCCGAACAGGACGCAGAACAGAAACAGCGGAATCCACGACTCGATCGCTGGCATCTGCCGGAACCCAAGCAGATCCGCGCCGTACCCCTTCTGGAAGACGAGGACCATCAGCCCATAGGCAGCACCGACCGAGAGCAGGTTCATGACGATCGCTTTGAGCGGCACGACGATCGAGCGAAACATCAGCATCAGCAGGATGAAACTCAGCGTCAGGACGAAACCGAAGATCAGCGGTGTCCAGGCATCCGTCCCATCGAGGAAGTCGGTGTTGCGCGCCGAAATCCCCGTCACCAGGACCTCGCCCGATGTCCCGGCAAACGCCGTCGGAATCGCATCATCGCGTAGCCAGCGCACGACATCGTACGACGCAGGCTCCTCCGCGCCGAAGCGCAGCGGAATCACAATATCAGCAACGTCACTGGCAGCGTTCCATTGCGCGTCGCTCACTTGCGCGACGCGAGGATCGGCAGCGGCCAGTGCACGGAACCGCTCGATACCTGCCTCCACTTCCACCGAGCGCGGAGCGTCAACGACGACGTGTAACGGCGATCCAAGCCCGGCGGCGAAATCTCGCGACAGGATCTGAAAACCCGCTGTGACGTTGCTTTCGGGGAAAGCTTCGATGCCAGTCTGCGAACGTTTCAGGTCGAAGAACGGCAAGGTCAGCGCGATCAGCAACCCGCCACTGAGGACGATGCTGACGACTGGATAACGCATGACGACTCGCGACACCGTCGCCCAGAGTCCATCGTGTGCCGGTTGATCTGCGCCATGACCGCGCTGGATCGATCGTCGCGGCCACTCGACGCGGTCGCCGAGCAGGCTCAACAAGGCAGGCACCAACGTCAGAACGGCGACCACCGCGGCGATCACCGCCAGGATCGCCCCCAGCCCAAGGCTCTGGAAGATCGTCGTCGGGATGAAGAGCAGGCCGAGCAGCGCCAGCACGACCGTCAGTCCCGAAAAGACGACGGCTCGCGACGCGGTCCCACCAGCGATCGCGATCGCTTCCGGCACATCCGCACCGATTCGTCGTTCTTCGCGGTAACGCTCGATGATGAAGAGTGCGTAGTCGATCCCGACGGCCAATCCAATCATCGTGATCATGTTCGAAACGAACACAGACAGTTCGAGCACGCGAGCGATCATCGACGTCAGTCCAAGCGCGACGACGATCGAGGCTCCGGCGAGCATCAACGGGATGCCAGCGGCGACGACCGAGCGGAAGACGAGGACGAGAATCACCATCGCGAACGGAACAGCGATCAACTCACCACGGATCAGGTCCGCTTCTGCCTGATGGTTGTACTGGTCACTGACGCTGACATAGCCGACCGGCAGGACGCGTACGTCATCACTATCCATCCGCTCGATCGTCGAGAGATACGGTTTCGTGAAGCGGTCTGCGTCATCCTCGCTCCCCGCGAACGTCAACGGTAGAATCGTCGAATGCCGGTCAGCCGAGACGAGTCCAGCCGCTTCAGGCAAGCCGAGCGCTTCGGCCTGATAGACGTTCGTCACAGACGCGACGACACCATCCAATCCGGCAAGCGCCGCCGTCGTTTCTTCAACACGCGCCCGGAAGGCCGCGTCATCAACGGTCAGCGTTTCAGACGAGACGATGACGGTCTCCGTGATCGGCTCCGGCCCATCGCGCAGCCGATCGTCCAGGAGTCGCTCGCCACGAACCGACTCAGGAGAACTGGTGAACGACCAGTTGGTTTCCAGCAGATCGTTGACACCTGCCGCGAATATGCCCGATATGACGAGAATGACCAGCCAGATCGAGACGACGCGCCATGGATGGCGCGCGCAAACACGCGCCAGATGTTCAGGCGAAAGGCGTTGCAGCATGGGAAACTCCTGACGTTTGACACTCGGACACGAACGTGTCAGGACCGTTTAGCAGCGGAACACTTCCCGATAAATTCATCTTCCCATACGATCGCAGTCTGTCAAACGACCTGGCTACAGCGCGTCCAGCACCTCGCCGAACGCTTCGATGCTCTGGATCGTGTTCGGAACGAGATATGCTTGAATGTGGCTGATTCCCTCGGCAGCGATCGCGTTGATACCCGCCGCAATCTCTTCCGGACTGCCTGTCAGCGGATCGGCCGTTTCAGGCTTCATGCTGGGACCGATCTCGCGCCTGCCGGTCATATCAACCATGATAGAGACGCTACGTCCGACGGTCGCCGGATCACGTCCAACCTCAGCACAGGCGGCGTCGACCAGTTCTCGCATCGGCGGAATTTGATCTGCATGGCTGCGTCCACCGGACAGCCAGGCGTTCCACATCTCGACGTGCGGCAAGGTGATGCGCAGCATACGCGGGCCTTTCGAACCGATCATCAGCGGCGGACCACCGGGTCGTGGCCCACGTGGGCGCAGTTCACACTCCCGAGCCGAGTAATACCGGCCATCGAAATCAACGGCACCGTCTCGGAGCAGGTGTCGAATGATCGTGAACGCCTCCTCGAACCGGCTGGCGCGGTGGTCGTGCGGATAGCCGAAAGCGCGATACTCGCCCTCGTGATAACCAGCACCGAGTCCGAGTATGACCCGCCCTCCCGAGATCTCCTCGACGGTATCGACGATCTTCGCCAGCAGTGCCGGGTTGCGAAACGACGTCGGCGTGACCAGCGAGCCAATCTCGACCCGGTTTGTCACCGCCGCTAGGGCCGACAGGATCGACCAGCATTCCCAGACTCCCTGCTGGTCCAACGTTGTCATCTCGTCACGGTAGATGAGGTGATCGACGAACCAGAGCGAATCCAGACCAATCTCCTCCGCCATCCGCGCCATCGCCAGATAATCACCCCACCTCGCCGTGCCACCGGCCATGTCACCTTCAGCCTCCGGCAGGATGACTCCGAGCTTGAACGAACGTTCCCCAGCCATCGCCCCTCCTTATGTCATGGAATGATCGATTTGAAACGCATCATCGCAGATTCAATCGCGTTGAAACATTCACCATGACGAAGTGGCCATTGCGCCAGCCTGTCACAGGGGGTATACGTACGTTACATTGCCGAATGCGGACGAGGAGCACATGCATGCCCCCCAGGAAATCAGCCAACGAACCAATCGACGAGGGTGCGACACAACTCGACCAGATACGCGCCGCCGTCGCCGACGAAGTCGCGAACCTGATCAAGCGGTTGCCCGATGATGCCGGTCTGTTGGAACTGACGATGGCTGAGGGCATCGATCCCGCCGGCCTGGAACGTCTCCTTGCCAGCCTTCCCGGCACCGAAGATCTGTCCAGCCTCGCGGCATCCCTCAACGACCCCGACGCGCTCGCCCGCCTCCTCGCCAACCGTGACGACACTGATGATGACCCGGACGGTTCAGCATAACGCTGGTCGCCATCGCGCTGCATGATCGCGGATCCGGATGTCACGACAACCACGACCTGGCCACCCTGCATCTCGGAAACAACGGATCCATCTCGACATGACCCATTTTCTCATTGCCTGACACAATTCATTGCCACAACTCCGTTGCTTCCTGCGTTGGCGATACGCTAGACTGCGCCGACGGATATCGCCAGAAGCGCACGCCACGATAGGAGCGGTGGGTGGCACCCAGCACCCTCAGTGGCCCGATGTTCGCATCCCGAACGCCGCTGATTGGACGGAGGCATGAACTCGCCGCGCTCAGCGATCTCCTGTTCCACCCCGGTGAACGTTTACTGACGCTCACCGGGGTCGGAGGCTGTGGAAAAACGCGCCTGGCATTGCAACTCGCGGCCAATCAGGCCGCTGATTTTTCAGATCGTGTCTGGCTGGTCGAACTTGCGTCGCTGACCGATCCCGCGCTGCTCATCGTCACTGTGGCCGCTGTCGTCGGTGTCCACGAATCGTCGGACGTTGCTGCCGAAAATGGCGTCGTCGCGACGCTCGGAACCCAGTCGGGACTGCTTGTCCTCGACAATTGCGAGCATTTGATAGACGCGTGCGCTGGCTTCGTCGATCGCCTGCTGGCATCCTGCCCGGAACTTCGTATTCTCGCCACGAGCCGAGAGCCGCTGCAGATCGCCGGAGAGCGCCAGTACCGCGTGACACCACTGGCACTCCCGGAAGAGGACCAGCCGACGAGTATCAATGCGATCTCTCACGCTCCGGCGGTGCAACTCTTCGTTGACCGAGCTCAAGCTGTTGCGCCAGACTTCGGCCTTACCAATGACAACGCTCCGATCGTTGCCGGCATCTGCATGCGTCTGGATGGGATCCCGCTTGCCCTGGAACTGGCAGCTGCCCGTGTTCGCGTGCTATCGCTCGAACAGATCTTCGCGCGGCTTGATGAGAGTTTCAGCCTGCTCGTCGGGGGAAACAGGGTCGCTCCCACTCGTCAACAAACGCTGCGGGCCGCGCTCGACTGGAGCGATGCCCTCCTCACCGATAGCGAGCGGACACTCTTCCGACGCCTGAGCGTGTTTACCGGCGAGTTCCTTCTCGATGCCGTTGAGGGGATCTGTTTTGACGACGCACTTCCAGCCGAGGACATGCTGGACGTTCTGACCCGGCTCGTGGACAAATCGCTAGTTGTGGTGACAAAGCCCGATCAGAGCGCGTGGTATCGGTTGCTCGAACCCGTCCGTCAGTACGCGTTACACGGGTTACGCGACAGCGGCAAGTTGGCAATAACCCGAGAGCGCCATGCACTGTATTACCTGCTCCTCGCGGAACAGCGGCTACCGACGCTGTACGGCGTTGTTAGTGTCGCCGAAGTACGGCGGATCGAACGGGACCTCGGAAATCTCCGGACAGCATTGAAGTGGGCACTAGACGAGGAATGCTGGGGAATCGGGCTGCGGCTGGCAACTGCACTCGTTCTCTTCTGGGAGTCGCACAGTCACATCGCTGAGGGACGGCACTGGTTCCATTTGATGCTGGCAGCGCCACCCAGCGCGGCAGAACCCGCACTGCGGATGCGTGCACTCGTTGGAGCAGGGCGCCTCTGCCATCTCCACGGCGATTACGTAGCTGCAGAACGACTGCACGCCGAAAGCCTCGCAATCGCACGGGAACTGGATGATCAGCACGGCATCGCCATGGCGCTGACCGAACTGGGGATGGCCACACGTCGCCAGCATGAGTTCGACCGCTCGATTGCCTACATCGAGGAGGGACTGGCACGACATCGAGAACTGGGAGACGAGGCAGGAATCGCCATCTCCCTGCTCAATCTCGGCTCCAGCGTCGGTGACGGTGGTGACCGTCCACAGGCGGTCACGATCCTCGCCGAGGGTCTGGCACGTTTCGAGGCACTCGGCGATCTTCGCCACACCGCGATCGCGCAAGCACTTATGGCGGGCATTCTCGAAGAGATGAACGATACCGAGTCGGCCATCCCCTTCGTTGCGACGAGCCTCGCGAGCCACGCGCAACTCGGTGACCGCTGGTTCGTCACCTTTAATTTGATGATTCTGACGCGGATCCTGATGGCGAACCAGCGGTGGGAGGAGGCCGCCCGGATATTCGGTGCCGCACAAGCGTCCGGTGACGGTGTCAGCAGTTCGATCAGCGACCGCCCCTACGAGGAACTACGCGACACGATATCTGCACACCTGCCCGCAGGACGATTCACCGCCGCCTGGACGACGGGACATGCGTGGACGTTTGACGAGGCCGTCGCCATCGCGCTGAAACTCACGGAAACCCAGACGCCGACTCCAAACGCGACTGCTGAATCCAAGCGGTTGACCCGGCGTGAACGGGAGATCGCGACGTTACTCGCACGTGGCGATACCGATCGGCAGATCGCCGACGCACTCTTCATTAGCGTCGGCACCGTTGGCGTCCACGTCCACCACATCCTCAGCAAGCTGGGGCTGCATTCCCGGGTGCAGGTGAGGGACTGGCTCAGTGGCCCACCTTACCCGGGCGACAACCGGAACTGACCGAAGTGACCGGGTTCGACGAACTCCAGACACCCTTTGATCACAACCGAACCAACACACCCAGAAATATACACGCGATCTATAGAGCCCTTTTATAGAACTCTAGATGTACTCTGCTCGGTACTCCCACAGAATCACCATATCGAAGCTCGGGAAGAGCGATTGGACGAGCGGGGCTGGCGGCCCACGCCCTTGGATCTCTTCCCGAGTAGGATCGCAATCGTGACCACGAAAGCGAGAGCGGGATGTACGCCTCTGTTATCCAGTGCGATATGCACGCGATCAACTCCTCCCACGAGCGTGGACGCCTGGGACGCATCCTTGCCACGAATCTTGGGGAGCTCTCCGGCTTTGTCGCGTTTGTCGCAATCGACATCGACTCCGATACCGGCAGCGTTGCCGCGCTGTGCATCTTCGAAGACCACGCCGGATTAGCAGCGGCAGATGACGCGATCGACCAGTGGTTGCACGAGCATTACGCCACTGGTGTCGGCATCCAGCAAATCGCGACGGGCGCGCTGATCGTCCAGAAGGGGCTGTAAGAACGTATGGAAAATCGGCAATGCGGGAACCGCCCAGTCTCACAGCCGTCTCGTCGAACCAGATGGATTCGCCATGCAATTGGGTTATCACGTGCTTCCGCTCACCGATGGTGACCGCCACTATGAATTTGACTCATCGAGCGGCGGAATCTGACAACTCATTCTGGACAGGAGACCGTCATGAGGCCAATTCAATCTGCGTTGCGGCTGATCCAGTCCGCGGGCCCTCGGCGTGGAGCCATGGCTGCCGATAAGCGCCCGGTGGAATCCGAACTGCGCCTTGTGGAAAGCGAAGAACGTTATCGGACCGTGATCGAGAACGCGTCGGACATGATTCAGAGTGTACTGCCGGATGGAACGTTCGAGTTTGTAAACGGTGCATGGCGGAACGCGCTCGGCTACACCAACGACGACCTTCCCAACATCACCGTCTGGGAAATCGTCCATCCCGATTTCCTGGAACACTGCATGCTCGATTTCATGCGGGCGATCCGCGGAGAAACCGTGGAATTCCTCGAAACGAGGTTTGTCACCAAGGACGGTCGTCCTGTCCCGGTTGAGGGTAGCGTCACGTCCCGCTTCCTCGGCGATGAAGTCGTCGCGACACACGGATTCTTCCGTGACATTTCAGAACGCATTCGCGCCCATGAACTGGAAGAGCGCACCCTCGTTCTTGAGCGAGAGGAGCGCGCGCGCTACCTTGAAAAGATGGCCGCGCTCGGCAAACTCTCCGCCGGACTGGCGCATGAACTGAATAACCCGGCAGCCGCCCTGCAGCGAGCGAACGCAAACATGAAGGAAACCCTTCAACGCCGTGATACTGCCATGCTCACGCTCGCGAGTTCCGGTGCCAGCCCCGATGCGTGGCAGATGATGAAAAGTATCCTCGACCGGACACAGCCCACGCGACCGGATCCCGTTGCGCTCTCCGAGGCGGAAGATGCCATCGAGACCTGGCTGGAGGCTCACGACATCGCGCGAGTGTGGGAAATTGCCCCGGCACTCGCCGAGGCCGGGATCGGCGTCGAGGACCTGGAGGCCATCACCGGCCACATTCCGGCAACGATGTTGTCGGATGTCGTCGTCTGGATCACCAACTCGCTGGTCCTTGATGAATCAACGGAGATCATGGCTCAGAGCAGTCGCCGCATCTCCGATCTCGTCCTGGCGATCAAAGGGTACTCCCATATGGATCGCGCGACGGAGTACGACGGCGACATCCACGACGGTCTAGAAAACACGCTCATCATCCTCGCCCACCGTCTGCGAAACATCGACGTTCATCGCGTGTATGACCGCTCGATACCGACGATCAGGATGTATGGCAACACGCTTAATCAAGTCTGGACCAACATCCTCGACAACGCCATCGACGCTATGAATGGCGAAGGGCGAATTGTCATCACGACGGCGAAGCATGACGATGGAGTGTGTATCGAGATCGAAGACAATGGGTGCGGAATTCCAGCCGACGCGCTCCCTCGAATATTCGAACCATTCTTCACGTCGAAACCACAGGGACAGGGCACCGGGCTTGGCCTCGATACCGCCTGGCGCATCGTCACCGTCGAGCATGAAGGATCGATCAGCGCCACATCTGAACCAGGACAGACGATCTTCCGGGTCACGCTTCCCTTCACGCACACGCCTCGCGACGATGTGGCAATCACCTGACACCGTCGGGACAGTCAGCGTTAGCTTGGCAGCAGCCCTTCAATCCGTCCGTGACAGACTGGAGAACTTCAATGGCAAACAAACCGATCATTCTTACGGTCGACGACGACACCGAAGTGCTTCAGGCTATCTCTCGCGATGTGCGCCACGGGTTTGGCGAACACTTTCGAGTCATTCGGGCGGAATCAGGAAATCGCGCACTTGAAGTCCTGCGACAACTGAAGATTGCCAACGAAGCCGTGGCACTGATGCTGGTCGATCAACGGATGCCTGGTCTCTCGGGTATCGAGTTGCTTGCTGAGGCCAACCGCCTGTATCCCGACTCAAAGAAGGCGTTGCTCACCGCCTACGCCGACACCGAGGCTGCGATCACGGCGATCAATGAGATCCGTCTCGACTATTACCTCGTGAAGCCATGGGACCCACCTGAACAGCGATTGTTCCCCGTTCTCGATGACATGCTGGATGACTGGACCGCCGCACACCCACCTGAGTTCATGGGAATTCGGGTGATTGGCCATCGCTGGTCCCAGGAATCCCACCTCGCGAAAGATTTCCTGGCCCGCAACCAGGTCCCCTATAAGTGGATGGATCTCGCGTCGGACGCCGAGGCCGGGCAAGTACTGGAACTCACCGGTTATGCCTCTGCAGACTGTCCGATTTTGATCTTCCCAGACGGGAAAATCCTCGCACACCCGACGACACAGCAGATTGCCGAACAGGCCGGGATTCGCGGCCACGCCGAAGTGCCACTCTACGACCTGATTATTATCGGAGCTGGTCCAGCCGGTCTCGCTGCCGCAGTTTATGGCGCGTCGGAAGGGCTCAGCACCTTGCTGATCGAGCGTGAAGCCACCGGAGGACAGGCCGGACAAAGCACGCGCATCGAGAATTACCTTGGCTTTCCAAGCGGATTATCCGGTGATGAGTTGTCGCGCCGCGCCATGACCCAGGCGCGCCGCCTCGGTGCGGAATTCCTGCTCACCCACGAAGTAGTCGCGATTGAGAATCACGCCGGAATCATCGGCGTCACCCTTGCAGATGGCTCGGAGTTACGTTCCCACTCGGTCATCATCTCGACGGGAGTCGCCTATCGCCGCCTTGAGGTACCGGGCGCGAACGAGTTGACGGGCAAGGGAATCTACTATGGTGCCGCGGTCTCCGAAACATCATCGGTGCGGGGCGAGAATATCCATATCATCGGCGCGGCGAACTCTGCCGGTCAGGCAGCGATTCACTTCGCCACGGTTGCCGAGCGAGTAACGATGCTCGTACGTGGACACAGCCTGTCGAGCAGCATGTCCTCCTACCTGGCCGAGCGCATCCAGACGACGCCCAACATCGAAATGAGATTCCACGCTGCTGTCGATTCGGTCTGTGGCAACGATCGGCTTGAGCAGGTCACGCTCATCGATACAGCCAGCGGCGATCGCCACACTGAGCCAGCGAGTGCGCTATTCGTCTTCATCGGCGCGGCACCACGAACTGGATGGCTGGATGGCAAGGTCGCGCGTGACGACAAAGGCTTCATCCTCACCGGGCCAGATGTCCTGACGAAGGCCGATGCCTCAAACTGGCGGCTTGACCGTGATCCATACCTGATGGAGACGAGCATTCCCGGAGTGTTCGCCGCTGGAGACGTACGCCTCGGCTCCGGTAAACGCGTCGCAACAGCCGTCGGTGAAGGAGCGACGGCTGTGATGTCGATCTGGCAATATCGGGCCAGCATGGGTCTCTGACGCACGATACCGGAAATCCCGCCACCACGGAGGACGATGTCTCCCGATCTGGAAATGCGCGCAATCATCGCTGGCTTGAGCATCAAGCGTGCCAAGTCGATTGCATCCGCGACGCAAGTTGCGGATGCAATCCCGATGACCACGCAGTACCGTCATTCAATCCCTGGCACCAACAGCGTCATCCTGGGACATGGACCCTGACGGGCTTCAACGGCTCGCTCGAACGATCCAGATATTGTTCGATCACGTCCCTGAGCCGTTCATCCTCGAGTTGATCTGGGTCAGCGACCGTCCGTTGCGCGAACGCAACGTGTCGCGTCGGCAGATGCTCGACATCGTCGATCAGGGAGCGATCGAAACCCGCACGACGTACCGTATCCAGCCAGCCTGATGGGACCGCCGCCACGTCACGCTGGTCAGGCCTGAGCAGTTTTACCCACGGTCCCTGCATCGTCCACACCCCGCCAAATGTGTAGTTCACCGGATGACGTACGAACGCCGCCTCCTTAGGCTGATATCTGCCGGGAACTGTGTCGTTCCCGTGCGGGCGATCGACGTGCGATCGGTATCCACCTGTGAAGGAGCATGACAGATGACCACTCCATCCACCTCTCGACCAGTCTCAAGTCGTTCATTCGCCATTGCCGAGTCTATGAGTGACCTGGCCAGGTTCGAATCTTCCTCCACCTGGGCACGCCGCAAATACGAACCGGGCATCTCCGACTTCACCTTTGGCAACCCGCACGAGATGCCGATGGCAAGCCTCGTCAACGCACTCCAGTCCTGGAGCACGCCGCTCAACAAGGACTGGTTCGCTTACAAGGCCAGTGAGCAGGAGTCGCGCACGATTGCAGCCGCCGGACTGCGCGATCGAACGGGCGTTCCGTATGAGCCGGACGATCTGGCGATGACCAACGCCGGAATATCCGCCCTGATGATCGCCATTCGCACCGTCGTCGATCCCGGCGATGAGGTTGTCTACTCACAACCGGCCTGGTTCCTCTATGACGCGTTGATCGTTGATGCGGGTGCCGTTCCAGTTCGTGTCGACATTGAACCCGCGACATTCGACCTCGATGTCGACGCGATCTCCGCGGCAATCACACCACGGACACGGATCGTCATCGTCAACTCACCCCACAACCCAACCGGAAAGATCATCCCCGCCGAGACACTCACGCGGCTGGCGTCCGTCCTGCGCGATGCCTCGGCGCGCAATGGTCGGACGATCTACCTGCTGTCCGACGAGCCGTACGCCAAACTCGTCTTCGACGGCAAACGCGCGCCTAGTCCGGCAGAACACTACGCCGAAACCCTCCTGGCCTACTCCTACGGCAAAGTGTTGCTCGCACCCGGCCAACGAATCGGGTACCTTGCCATCTCGCCGCGATCGGCTGCCCGCAAGGAACTGCGAAACGCAGCCTTCGTCACCCAGATCGCAACCGGATGGTCGTTCCCGAGTGCGCTCATGCAACACGCGCTGGCCGACCTCGAGTACCTCTCGATCGATCTCGGCCACCTGCGCCGCAAACGTGACCGGATGACGAGCGCGCTGGGGACAATCGGATACAACGTCCACCTTCCCGACGGCACGTTCTATCTTTTCCCACAAGCACCAGTTGCTGACGACCTGGCATTTACCGACCTCCTGGCAAAGCACGACGTATTCGTCATGCCTGGTTCCTTCTTTGGAACGCCTGGCTATTTCCGCATCTCGCTCACCGCCAGCGAAGAGATGATCGAACGCAGCCTCCCGATCTTCGCCGCCGCATGGAACGAGGCGACCGGGCAAAGCGAGTCGGACGTGGCTGCGGGATAAACCCCTCCCCTGGCGAGAAAGGATGTACACCGTGCCCTACGTGATGAACGACCTCGACGACGTCCGCATCCACTATGAGTTCGCTGGCGGCGACGGACCTCCACTGGTCCTCTTCCATGACAGTGCGACCTCGTCGGCGATGTGGAAGCATCTGGGATATGTTGACCGGCTTGCCGAGCACTATCGCGTCATCCTGATCGACGCCCGTGGACATGGCCGAAGCGACAAACCGTACGATGAATCCGCCTACTCAATGCCGCTGATCGTCTCCGACATCGTCGCCGTCCTTGACCGGGCCGGTATCGATCGCGCCCACTTCCTCGGGTACTCAATGGGTGGCCGTGTCGCCTATGGGATCGGACTTCACGCGCCCGAACGCTTCGATTCGCTGATCATCGGTGGTGGCTCGTTCTCCCCATCGCCTGATGGTTTCGATCGAGTCACCTTCCCTGGTGCGCTGGACACGATCGCGACCGATGGGATCGACGCCTTTCTCGACCGCTGGCGCGAGCGGTTGGGGATGCCGCTGCCACCGGGCGTCCGCGAGATGTACCTCGCCAATGATGTCCAGGCGATCGTTCCCTACCTGCGACGGACCCAGCGCGAACTATCCCACGAGGCGGCACTGGCGAAGATGATGGTGCCCGTTCTCATCTTCGCCGGCGAGCATGACACCGAACACCTGCGTGACTCCCGGATCGCCGCCGAACGCCTGCCCAACGCAACCCTCATCGCCATTCCGGGCGAAAACCACGGCTCGACGGTCATCCGCGCCGACAAGGTTCTTCCACACATCCTGCGATTCCTCGACGACATGACCAACGATCACGCGCAGGCCGCCTGATCTGCATAGCACCAGTCACATAGTGAACGAGATGGGCCAGAAACATTTCTGGCCCATCTCATTTCCACTAGTGTTGAACACTCGCCATGACGGCGGCAATCATTCGCCGCGCCGTGACCCCAGAAACCACCGTCGCTGATGCCGTACGGGCTTGTCACCCTCAATCATCCAGGCGTTCCGGTTGATCTTCTCAACCTTCCATGCATGCTCCTGAACCCACATCCGACCGAGGAATACGAACTCATCCATGATGACTGCCTCCTTTGGCACATTCACGCGCCTCATTGCGCGTCATCAGATTGTCGTTCGTTTCTCGCGGTGTTTCATCGTTGAAACTACTTACTTTCCAGTCACGGATGATCGAGGCACCGATAGGTAGAACTGCACAACGTACAATCCGGACGACCGTTGACGCAGGGGAGATAGGAGACGAGGATGCTGAAACATCGCGAGGTAGCCGATTGGCTCGATGAACGCCAGGAACGCTTCATCACGATCTCGGACACGATCTGGGAATATGCTGAAGTCGCGTTGGCCGAAACGAAATCGTGCCAGTTACAAGCCGACGAACTGGAGGCGGATGGCTTCCGGATCACCCGCAACGTCGGTGGGTTGCCAACCGCCTTCGTCGCTGAGTGGGGCAAGGGTGGACCGGTCATCGGATTCCTCGGTGAGTACGACGCCCTGCCCGAACTCACGCAGAAGTCGCAGGCCCAGCAGGAACCGCTGGTGCCGGGTGCCGCCGGACACGGCTGCGGCCACAACCTGCTCGGCACC
>JBGSWU010000070.1:0-5046 GCA_041751795.1 Thermomicrobiales bacterium | reverse complement strand
CCGCTGGTTCTGTCAACTTGAGTCGTCGACCACCGTATTAGTG
Source organism: Thermomicrobiales bacterium (assembly GCA_041751795.1). Classification (GTDB taxonomy): domain Bacteria; phylum Chloroflexota; class Chloroflexia; order Thermomicrobiales; family CFX8; genus JBBECJ01. The sequence goes on along the minus strand of JBGSWU010000070.1, from coordinate 5,003 downwards.
TCGACATGGACGTATCACCTCGCCCTGTCATCCTGAACCGCAGTGAAGGATCGCCTGGTCTTGACCGACTGGGTGGTTCGGCGTGGCAGCATCACTTTACCGATTGGCTTCCGCCTGTTGTGAACGCTGAGCGATCTTTCACTGCGGTTCAGGATGACAGGGCCAATGGTGCGCTCCTGCTCGTCACATTCACAATGGTGACCGACAGAGCCGCGGCGAAGAACCGCGTGGCCTGGGCGGTAGCGACGATTCACTACTCGAGCGCTCTGGATGCGGACGCTCGCTGTTCCCCGTCCGAAGGCCCGCACGTCGCGTCCTGGATTGCAACCCATGTGACAACCGCGCTAAGAACTACGAGTCAGTCGGTTTCCCGGCTTCTTTCCAGGCGTTCATGCCGCCTTCGAGGTGGGCGACGTTGCTGTAGCCCATCTCCTGAAGGGTTTTCGCGGCGAGCGCCGAGCGTCCGCCAGAAGCGCAGTGGAGGATGACGCGCTTGTTCGGGTCGAGCTCGGCCTTGTGGTACGGGCTGGACGGATCTGCGAAGAACTCAAGCATCCCTCGCGATGCGTGGATGGCCCCGGGGATCGCGCCGTTCTGCTCGCGCTCTGGAGTTTCGCGCAGGTCAACGAGCACGGCATCGTCGCTCTTTATCTCCTCGGCCACCTGATCCGGCCCGAGCAGGTCGATCTTCGATTTCGCCTCAGACACCATTTCTGCGGCAGTCTTGCCAGTCGCCATTGTGCCCTCCAGTTCGATACTCACTGTCCACGCAACAGCTAGCGTGGATCGCTCGTGTGGAATCTTATTCCAGTTCAATGGCACGCGCGTACCACGCAAGCGCGTTACAGGTCGAGAATCAACTTCGCCGCACTGAAGTAGATGATCAGGCCGGTGCCGTCAACGAGCGTCGTGATCAGCGGGGCCGAGACGACGGCGGGATCGACGCGCAACTGGCGCAGGAAGAGCGGCAGGACGGCAGCGATCAGCGCAGCCCAGAGGACGATTGCCGTCACGCTGATGGCGACAACGATGCCGAGGTCAACGCCGACGCCCATGAAAATCGTTCTCCCGAACATCGCTGTCGCAAGGACCGCACTGAGCATGATCGCTGTTTGCATTTCCTTGCCGACGATTCTGAACGTGTCGCCGATGTCGATATCATCGACGGCCATCGAACGCACAATCGTCGTGACGACCTGTGAGCCGACGTTGCCGCCGATGCCGATCAGCAGCGGAATGAAGAAGGCCAACTCGACTTCTGACTGGAGTTCGTCATCAAAGAAGCGGAGGATTGTGCTGGTGTAGGCTCCCGCCAGGAACAGCACGAGCAGCCAGCCGACACGCCGCCGCCACAGCAGAAACGGGCGCGCGCGAAGGTACGACTCATCGAGTGGCTGCGAACCACCGAGCCGCTCAATGTCCTCGGTTGCTTCTTCTTCGAGAATGTCGGACACGTCATCGACGGTGATGATTCCGAGCAGGTGGCCTTCGCTATCAATGACCGGCAGGGCAAGGAGATCGTATTCGGTCAGCATCCGGGCGGCGACTTCCTGATCGGCCTGGGCAGGAACGGAAATAACGCCAGCCGCCATCAGATCAGAGATGCGCGTGTGCGGTGAGGTCAGGACGAGCCGGTGGAGGGAGAGGACACCGAGCAGTTTCTCGTCATCGTCGGTGACGTAGACGTAGTTGACAGTTTCGGCTTCTTCCGCCACCTGCCTGAGGGCGACAACGGCCTGGTCCGCACGCAGATCGGGGCTGACTGCGACGTACGCCGGTGTCATCCGCCCACCGGCTGTATCTGGAGGGTAGGCCATCAGTTCACGGATCTCGTCCGCCTCGGCCTGCTCCATCGCGACGAGGATCTCTTCGGCTTCACGGGCGGAGAGTTCTTCGACAATGTCGGTCGCGTCGTCAGGGTCGATCGCTTCCAGCAGATCGGCAGCCGCCTGGCGAGTCAGTGTTCGGAGAATCCGCGCGGCGAATTCCGGTTCGAGTTCGGCCAGGACGGCAGGAATGTCCTCGTCCGGTAACCACTGCAACAGGACGGCGATTTCCGGCGGTGTCAGGTCGGGAATCAGTCTGGCCCAGTCGGCTCGATTGACGTGCTGAGCGAGGCGCGTTACCGCGACGGCATCGCGTTGCTGAATGCGCTCGCGGACCTCATCCAACAATGTCTCTCGCTCCACGCTGTTTCCCATTCCATGCCGTTGGCACCGAGTGACGGTTAGCCGGGTGGCCGTTCATCGACCCCGATCATGCTGCGCGCCCTCGGAGCATCGAGGATAGCGTCGAGCAATGTGTGATGTCGCAGGTATTGAACCGTCGCGATACCGGAGCAGGTCGCGGCTGAGTCGTTCGCGGGATTCTCGAGGAGGATGCCACGCGAGCTGCCGACGGGCATGCGGAAATCATGACTGTGGCGCATGTCCACGTTAAAGCGGTTCTCAGAAGCGTTGCTTCGACGCTTTGGATAGTCGCTCAACCAGTAGGGGCGGGTCATCTCCACCATCGATTGACCGGGATCGCTCAAAAGACCCGCCCGGTCTCCCATCCCAGCCACGTCACCCCGCTCGATCGAGGTAATGCTTCCGCAATCCACGTTAGGAGCGGCGGCGTACAGCGTTACCGGCGGAAACACGACCAACAAGCATCGTCACCCGTGTCTCCACGCGAATCAGTTCACGAACACCAGATTGTCGCCGACAAAGATGGTCGGACTCATCAGGATCCACTGCACGACAGAATCTTCCGGAATCTCAAAGACAACCAGCCCTTCGGCGGTCGCGCCCGGTTCGATGCTGCCGTAGGTGATGTCCGGCGTGCTGCCCAGGGTGATGATGTTGGTGTATTCGATCCCGTCGCTTGTCGCCAGTGTCCAGATGCCAGTGTTGGCGATCTCGCTGCCGGTCGCTTCCATCGTAATGTCGATCGCAAACCACCGGTTGCCGGGTTCTGGCCCGAAGATCGTGCCCTCAAGCTCCGCCGGATCCAGAATCTCGTTGATCGTGACCTTGACCCTGGATTCCTCGTGGCGCGATGACGTGTCGCCAAACGGGTCAGGGTCCATCGACCCGACCTCAGCACTGCTGCCGACTTCGAGCGGAACTCGAACATCTGGGAAATCGCTGCTGGCGTGTGTCGGTGCGCCTTCTGCGCTGTCCGGATCGTTGGTCGACGTTGTTGCTGTCGCTTCAGCAGGAGTCGACGTTGTCGCTGTCGCGTCAACGGGGCCTGAGCCTGTTTGTGTCGCGGTGGGTTCGGAGCCAAACGTTGCGAATGTCGTCGGTGCTGCTGGCGTCGGTTTACCAGCGTTGGAACTGGTTGGCGTCGTCGCGACACTCGTCGGCGGCGTTCGATTTGACGATGACGTGGAGTCGTCATCCGCATCGTCGTCACCACCACAGGCAACCAATGCGAATGCGATCAGAACGATGCTGGCGATCCGATACATTGCAGTCTGGCCTCTCGGTTACTGTCGTCACAAAATGGAAGGCAGCGAATCATACACGGCATCCGCCGTTTCGTTGACCATTCCATTCATTTTGCGCGATGATCCACGAACGCGATCCAACGTGGCCGAGCGTAATGAGAGGAAGCGGACATGGGTGGGATGGTTGTGGCGCCACAGGTGCCAGCAGTCGAGACAGGTGTCGATGTTCTCTGCAATGGCGGTAATGCCATCGACGCGGCAGTAACGGCAGCGTTCGTTCAGATGGTCGTCGATCCACAAATGTGCGGTGTCGCTGGCTTCGGTTCCGCGACGGTCCGCACCGCAAGTGGCGAGGAAGTGTCGGTCGATTTCAACGGCACGGCTGGTTCGAAGGCGACGCCAGAGATGTGGCAGGACATCGTCATCGAGCAGGACTGGACCGGCTACGGCTATCACCTCGAAGGCAAAGTCAACGACATCGGCTATGGTTCGATCATGACACCTGGCACCGTCGCCGGAATGGCCGAGTTGCTCGATCGCTTCGGGACGATTTCCTGGAAGGATGCCCTGCAGGCTGCGATCCGCATTTCCGATGCTGGCTACGCCGTCACTCCCGAACTCTGGCGGCTATGGAACCTGCCGGGCTACGGACTGCACACATCGTTCGGGGAGCGGCTGAAGGCAACCGATGCCTGCCACGACATCTACTTCAAGGCCGACGGCTCCGGCTACCTCCCCGGTGAGCGGTTCATGAACCCCGACCATACGCGCACGCTCCAGCGACTCGCCGATGGCGGGCCCCGAGAGTTCTACGAGGGCTCGCTGGCCCAGGAACTCGCCGCTGACCTGGCAGCACATGGCTCGTTCATCACGGGGGACGATCTGGCGAACTACAAGGTGCGGGTGAGCGAGCCGCTTCGCGTCCAATATCGTGGCCAGACGGTGCTGACCAATCCTCCTGCTGGAGGCGGCATCTGCATGGCGCAGACGCTCAAGATCATCGAGCACGAGGACATCGCGGCGCTCGGCCTCAACAGCGTCGAGTACATCGACCTCGTCGGTCACGCAATGAAGGCTGCGTATCACGACTGGTACTCGTTCGTCGCCGATCCTGCGTTCCACGATGTCCCGGTCGACTTGCTGCTCTCAGACGAGCGCGCCGATGAGTGGTACGCAAAGATCAAGGCCGGGGAGGCGTTCACCGTTCCGCGCTACCCTGAGTCGCCAACGACGACCAACATCAGCGTCATGGACGACGCCGGCAACGCGATCGCCCTGACGCACTCACTCGGCTCCAGCAGCGGCGTCGTCTCGGCAGGCTATGGCTTCACCTGGAACAACATTATGAATACCGCCAACCCGCAGCCGGGACTGCCGAACTCGATCGCGCCAGGCAAAGCACGCATCACCGGCATGTGCCCGACGATCGTCCTCCGCGATGGCGAGATCGTCCTGACGCTGGGTGCGCCAGGCGGCACGCGGATCATCACTGGTGTCCTCCAGGCGCTCCTGAACGTGCTCGACCACGGTCTCTCACCGGTCGAGGCAGTCTCCGCGCCGCGCTTCGACT
>JBGSWU010000069.1:0-29132 GCA_041751795.1 Thermomicrobiales bacterium | reverse complement strand
GTCCTTTCAGGTCTGCTCATCTTTCATGGAACGGTGCCGTCTGGACTACGCTGGTGGTTCGTCATCGGCGCGGCGCTGGTCGCCATCGGAATCGGTGGCCTGATCACGTTGATGACTGCCAGCCATCGAATCGAGGCCTTGTTTCCTGAGCGTTTCAGACCCTATTACAATCGCCTCTCCGACGGCATTGTCAGTTCTTTTTCGCGGCAGAGGTTCTTCAAGGTCTCCGGACTCACGGTAATCATTTGGGCGCTTGAGGGCGCGCGCGTCTACGCCGGGGCGCACGCCCTCGGCATTGACCTGACAATGTCGCAGAGTCTCTTCATTGCCTTGCTCGCCAGTCTTCTGACAACCTTCCCGTTCACGCCAGCCGGGATGGGGGTCGTCGAGGGTGGTACGGTCTTCGCGTTGCGCCTGTTCGACGTCACCGCAGCCAGCGCGACTGCTGCGGCGCTTCTCGACCGGACGATTGCGAGTTACAGTGTTATTCTCGTCGGTGGAATCCTCTATTTCATAACGAAGCGCAAGTAACGGCCCTTCTGGATGAGAATTGCTCTGGACGCCACACCTGCCGCCAGCCAACGCGCTGGTGTTGGCCGGTATGCCCGAGAACTCATAACTGCTCTCGTCACTCTGCCGACGTCCGACGAATTTATCCTCAGCAGTGCAGCCGCTGCGGATGACAACCGTGCTCTTCTATCCGCTCTTCCACCAGGCCGACTCAGGGAAATGAGACAGTTACCGATGTCAGCGCGCCTAACGACGATAGCTTGGCAGCGGATGCGACTGCCGGTCCCTATCGAATCGTTCATTGGCAGGTTCGACCTCTATCACGGGACGGATTTTGTTGTGCCTCCGTCGCGTTTCCCGCGAATTGTCACGATTCACGACCTGTCATTCCGTATGGTGCCGCAGTTCTCCGAACCTCGGTTGGCCAAATACCTGAATGTGGCGGTTCCACGCGCGCTAGCGGCTGCATCAATCGTGATAACCGTTTCCGCTGCGGTCGCTGCCGAAGTCGCTGATGCATTCCCAGCCGTGCTGGAAAAACTCGTTGCCGTGCCCAACGGTGTTCGAATGCCAGAGGAACTTCAACGTTGTAACGATTCGTCCCGGCCAGAAATTCTGACGGTGGGAACCGTCGAACCTCGTAAGAATCTGCAAACGTTGATCGACTCAATGGCGTTTGTCAGGGCAGAGTACTCAGACGCTCGTCTGACGATCGCTGGTCGAATCGGCTGGCAATCCGACGAGATCATGGCATCAATTCGCGCGGCAGAGGCGGCAGGTGTTGTTCGATTTGTCGAGGCGCCAGACGATCAATCGCTGAAATCGCTGTATGCGTCCGCGACAATTGCGGTAACGCCATCGCACTACGAAGGCTTTGGCCTTCCCGTGCTCGAAGCAATGGCCCGCAGAGTACCAGTTGTCGCCAGCAGCATCCCAGCACTACGTGAAACTGGCGGCGACGCCGCAGAATACGTCAATCCTGCGAGTTCGGAGTCAATTGCTAACGGCATCATTGGGTTGCTGAACAATGGCGAGCACCGGCAACATGCCGCGGCCGCTGGCTTCAAGCGTGCTGAGCGTGCCGGTTGGCAGAAGACAGCGCTCGGGACGCGCCGGGCGTATTCCCTGGCGCTCGGGAGGCAACGGTGAACGAGCCTGATCATGTCACTGAGACAATGGATGCGACCGACAAACAGGGTAGCTGGGGGAGTCGGCATCCGAAGCTCTCAATTCTGCTGATCGCCGCCGTGTTCTACGCCATCCTCTTCAGTATGTGTGGGTTCGTCCTCGTCCTCCTCTTGCGAGGATAACGTGCTCGCCGACCTCCTTGCTTCTCCGCTTGTCGTCGGTGGACTGACCATTTGGATTGTCATCGCAGCGATCGCGTCATTCTGGGTCGCGAATAACCTCGTCGTTCGCGATCGAGACGCCGACGGAGACGCTATTCGGCGAATCGCGCGCAACAGTGTCATCCCGATCTTTTCGCAACTCGTCATCCGAGGATCTGATCTGGCAGTCGCCATCGTCCTTCTTCGCCTGCTCGGTCCCGAAGGGAACGGACGATATTCGATCGCAGTCGTCGTCTGGCTCTACGTCAAAACGATCACCGACTTCGGCCTGAGTCTGCTGGCAACCGCCGATATCGCTCGCACCCCCACGGTGGCAGGACAAATCGTCGGCGAAACGACACTGCTGCGCCTGCTCGTCCTCGCTTTCAGTGCCGCGCCGGTTGGCCTGTATGTCGGGTCGGGCATCGTAACCGGGTCGTTAGCGATCGAGAGCGTGGTCGCTATCGCGCTCCTCTACCTGTCGATAATCCCGTCTAGTTACGCCGAGGCAGTCAATTCCGCGCTGAACGGATTTGAACGGATGGAGGTCGGAGCGTGGCTCAACGTCGCTGTCAGCCTCGTTCGCATGCCGCTGGCGGTGATCCTGGCTCGTTGGCTCGGTGTCGAAGGTGTTGCTGCGGCAGCACTGATTACTGCCGCGCTCTCCGCCGAGTTATATCGTCGATCTGCGACGCGTGCAGGTATTGGACAGACAACGTGGACGCTCGGACGCGACCGAGCGCGAGCCCTGGCGTCTCGAAGCTGGCCGTTGCTCATCAATGCGTTGCTCGTCAATCTTTTTTTCCGCGTCGATGTCTTCATTGTCCAGGCGCTGAAGGGTGACGAGGCGCTCGGACTCTATGATGCGTCGTACAAGCTCATCAACCTGGTGACGATCGTCCCAGCCTACGTGACCCTCGCGATCTTTCCAGCGATGGCCCAGCGGTCGAACGATCTTGAAGCGCTCGATCGCGCGCTGCGCACTGCGTCATATTTCCTTGTGTGGATTGCTTGGGGAATCGTTGCGACGGCCACCGCGGTAGCAGACAGCGCAATCCGTATCCTGGCTGGAAGTGCATATCTGCCTGAAGCCGCCATCCTGTTGAAAATTCTGATCTGGTTTGCACCACTCTCCTTCCTGAATGGAGTCATTCAATACGCCCTTGTCGCGACAGAGCAGCAGCGGCGAATTGTTCCGGCGTTCCTCGCTGCCGTCACCTTCAACCTCGCCTTAAATATTGCATTCGTTCCCGCCTACGGTGCCCGTGCTGCTGCGGGAGCGACCGTTGCGACGGAGTGTGTCATCCTGATCGCCTTTGCCGTCGCGACCCGCTCGGCGCCACTGCGAGTCGTCACCTGTACGACGTTACAGCGTCTGTGGAGACCCACAACCGCCGGAATCGTCGCTGCGGTTGTTGGAATCGTCGCCGTTGAGCAACAGAACGATCTGGAGGCCGTAATCATGTCGATCTCGACATTTCTCGCACTGACGATTCTGCTACGCGTGTTTGGCGCACAGGAGCGTGCGCTCTTGCGACGAGCATTCCTTCGGTCAGCCGCCCGTGCTTGACTGTTAAGTCACATCTTGCCCGTTGCTCCTGAACTGTGGATACTGCGGCAGGCGTGACCGCGCCGAGTGAGGCCGGATTGAGACGAGATGGGGAGCGGGGCACATGCGAATTGTCACGGGTGGAATTGCACAGGAAACGAATACCTTCCAGTGGGAACCAACAACGCTGGCGGACTTCCAGAAAGGATCGAGCCGCATCGAGCGCGGACAACAGATTCTGGACCTCGCGCATACCAACCTGATCTACGGTGGCATCGTTTCCGAAGCGAAGGCACAAGGCGTTGAACTGATTGCGACGACGTACGGCCATGCGGTTCCTGGCGGGCGAGTCAGCCGCGAGGCGTTCGAGACGATGCGGGACGAAATTCTTGACGGTATCCGCGCCGCGCTCCCGGTCGATGGTGTCATCCTTGGAATTCATGGAGCGATGGCGCTCGAGCACAACGATGACGGCGAGGGGCCACTCATCACCGCCGTTCGCGAACTCGTCGGCCCTGATATTCCGATCGTTGCGCCGTTGGATCTGCACACGAATCTTTCTGACGAGATGATGGCGGAAGCCAACGCGTTCATTGGGTACAAGGAATATCCGCACATCGATATGCGAGAAACGGGTCAGGCAGCCATGCAGCTGCTGATCCAGACGATCAAGGGCGAAGTAAAGCCGGTCATGGCGCATGTCCGAGTTCCGCTGATCGCTCCGAATCAGTCGATGGTGACAACGTGGCAGTCAGCCCTGAAGAAAGTCATCGACCGCGCGAATGAGATTGAATCAGAACCTGGCGTCCTCTCAGCGACTGTTCTTGGTGGCTTCCCGTTTAGCGACATTCCGTTCGCCGGTGTATCGACAATCGTCGTCGCTGATGGCGACAAAACGGTTGCCGAGCGTTTCGCAAATGAGCTCGCTCAAATGTGCTGGGATCTCCGTGAAGATTTCACGATTCATCCAACACCGGTCTCGGACGCGATCGCTGAAGCGATGGCGGGGGAACCAGGCAGTGTCTACGTCCTCGCTGATATCTCAGATTCGGGCGCGAGTGGTACTGCTGGCGACGGCACGGCTATTCTTAAGGGACTCATTGAAGCCAACGCTCGGTCGGCTGCCGTCGCCCAGATCATGGACCGCGAAGCCGTTGATGCATGTATCACTGCGGGAGTTGGTTCCACCGTCACACTGACCGTCGGCGGTAAGCATGATGGCCTACACGGTGACCCGGTCGAGATCACGGGTATGGTGCGGCTGATTCACGAGGGTCGGTTTCCAATGGGGGGAGTGATGGGATCAGGGACCAGCGCGAGCCGAGGGAAAACGGTCGTCGTCGAGATCAATGGGCCGGGCGGGATCGAACTGCAACTCACCGAATTCCGGGGCCATCCGAACGACCTGAACTTCTTCAGAGCGTTCGGCATCGAGCCAACCGAGCGGCGAATTCTCGTTCTCAAGAGCGCCGCGCACTTCCGTGCCGCCTTCGAGCCGATTGCGACAAAGGTCATCGAAGTCGATGCTCCGGGAATCAGCAGCCCGAAACTCGATTCCTTCAACCACAGGGCCCTACGACGGCCAATCTATCCACTCGACAAGGACTTTGACTGGTCGCCGTAACACGTTGTCAGGACGCACGGCACTCTGTGGTGCCGTGCGTCCGTTCGGCAGCGGTTACTACATCCTGCTGACGTATACTTGATTCGTCCTGTAAGGGACACGATGGTTGATCGGAGTTCTGCCAATATGAGAACTTCCCGATTCACCCCTCGATGGCCAGAGAGTCCTCGCGGACAATTGCGGGCCTGTAGCTCAGTGGCAGAGCAAGGGGCTCATAACCTCATGGTCGCAGGTTCGAACCCTGCCAGGCCCACAACAAACCGCTTGCAACCGCGAACGTTCGCCTGTATTATGGATGTACGTACAGACAGGAGTACGATGACCGATCCGATTGAGATCGCCCGAGAAGTCGCCGAAGTTGCGTCTGACACGCTCGCGACGAACGTGACCGTTCTGGACATCAGCCAGCTTTCTTCATTTGCTGATGTTTTTGTTGTCTGCTCTGCTGACAACGTCAGACAACTCAATGCGCTTCGTGAGGCAATCATGACGAGGTTGAATGAACAGGGTGTCCGGACACGCCGCGCCGAAGGAGTTGCGGAAACGGGCTGGATACTCCTGGATTACGGTGATGTGATCGTCCACCTGTTCACCGACGAACAGCGCATGTTCTATCGACTGGAAGATGTCTGGTCTGAGGCGCAGAAATTGCTCGTTATCCAGTAGATCAACCGGCGATCGTTTTCTGCCGGATCGAGGAGGCGTGGGTCAGGTGGCGCAAACACGGTCGGTCGTAATCTTTAGCCTGGCTGCGGTACTCGCGGTCATGACAGCGGTTCTTCTCGCCGTCCGAATGAGTAGTTCCGGCTGGAACTCACTTTCCCGGATGTTTCGCCACGACGACGACCATCCTCATTGGGAACTGATGGCTCAATAACCGATCATGGGTCGCCGTCACTGATCGGTGCGTCCTGCGCACTTTCCTTCGCGTCGAGTTCTCCGAAGACGTCGTCGGGGTCAGCCCCGCGTTCGACGTGGCGTAACGCCGTATCGAACGCGGGGTCGAGTGGCTCCCCCATCATTTGAGCCATCGACCGGGCCTCACGCGCCATCGCGGAGATATCTTCTGCTGATCCCAGATCGTCTGCTGAACCTTCCTCTCCGTATCCGAATTCGGCGTCATTTGACCCGTAAGGATCAGCGAACGGATCAGGACCGTAGAATGGAACGCCATCTTCCTCGAATGTTGGATGCGGGAAGTCGTCGGTGGCGTCGGTTGAACGGCTGGACCAGACGCGCGACATCAGGCGGCGTAGCGTTCGCTCGCCGCAATGTGGACAAGCAGGATCAGACTCGACGACCGCGATCGAGCGAAAGAACACGGACGCCTTTCGACTACACGAGTTGCAACGGTACTCATAAATCGGCATGTGGGTACCTCGCTTGACGCCGTACTGATTGACTTCGGCGCGCCAGCCATGCGACCAGTGTCAACAACGCGATTCCCATCAGGATCATCGCGCCGAGTTTCGCCTCCCGTGTCGGCAGCGCCAGGGACAACGCTCCGAACAGCGCCGTGGTGCCAGCAACGGCTAGGACGATCTGACGCTGGTTCCATCCGGCGTCGAGCAACCGATGATGCAGATGGCCTCGATCAGCGTCTAGTGGCGACCTGCCGTGCATGACGCGATAAAGGATGACCCAGGCCGTGTCGAGGATCGGGACTCCCAACGCGAGCATCGCAGTGGCGATCTTGGCCCCGCCGATGACGCTGATTGTGGCGAGCGCAAACCCGATGAACATCGCACCCGTGTCGCCCATGATGATGCTGGCAGGATGCCAGTTGTAGAGAAGAAATCCGAGTATTCCTCCTGCGAGAGCGATCGCCAGGAGCGAGATCGTGAATTGCGGGTCGCCAGACGGTCGGAAATAGGTGTGAAGAAAGAGGATGACTGTCGCGACTAGCGTGATGCTCGCCGCCAGCCCATCGATTCCGTCACTCCAGTTTATAGCATTCATCATGCCGACGATCCAGAATATCGTGAACGCGATCGCTATAAGGACGGGCAGCGTTACCGTGCCAATGTACGGTGCGTTGAACTGCTCGATGACGATCCCATGTGACTCCCCCTGTAACCGAGGCAGAACAACGAGAGCGGCTGCGGCGACTTGGACGCCGAGCTTTGGGAATGGCGGGATGCCAACGATGTCATCAAACAGCATGACACCGATAATCATCGTCGCGCCGATCAGCAGGAGCAGAATCCGCTCGATCTCGACGGCGAATCGGTCGACAGGCAAGACGAATGACACGCCGACGGCGACGAGAAAGCCGAAGTAGACGCCAAGTCCCCCAACCCGGGGAATCGGGATGGTATGCACGCGGCGTTCGTCTGGCTGGTCGAGTAGCTGCAGTCGCCGTGCGATATTGCGAATCGGCGGAATCGTCGCTGCTGCAGTCGCGGCGGCGATGAGTCCAATGATGATGGCAATTGCTGCGTTTGGCATCTTCCCCGCCGCCTAGCGGGCCGGGGCGCCTCGTTCGACGCCGGGCAATGGAGCGTTCGCGCACATCTCTTTGACCTGCTCACGGACGCGTGTCGTCAGATCGTCGTCGTCCGGCGAGTGGACGACTTCGCCGATCCATCGGCCAACCTGCTTCATTTCCGACACGCCGAATCCGCGTGTCGTCATCGCGGGCGACCCGAGGCGGATACCGCTGGTCTGCATTGGTGGTCGAGGATCGTTCGGAATCGCATTCTTGTTTGCGGTGATGCCTGCGCGTTCGAGCGCTCGCTCCGCTTTCCGCCCGCTGATGCCGGCTTCGGTCAGTTCGACGAGCATCAGGTGGTTGTCGGTACCTCCGGAGATGACTCGTAAACCATGTTCCTGAATCGAGTCTGACAGGGCGGCGGCGTTGGCAAGGACGGCTTCGATGTACGTCTTGAACGACGGTTGAAGGGCCTCACCAAGAGCGACGGCTTTTCCAGCGATCACGTGCATCAGTGGGCCACCCTGCAGTCCGGGGAACACAGACTTGTTGATCGCCGTCGCATGATCTTCGTCAGCCATGATCATTCCGCCCCGTGGACCACGGAGCGTCTTGTGTGTCGTCGTCGTCGTGATGTGCGCATGGCCGATCGGTGATGGGTGCAGACCGACGGCGACGATGCCAGCAATGTGCGCGATGTCAGCAAGCAGCAACGCACCAACCTCATCGGCAATGGCGCGGAAACGGGAAAAGTCGATCGTTCGCGAGTATGCGCTAGCCCCGCAAATGATCAGTTTCGGCTTAACATCTTTCGCTGTAGCGAGGACCGCGTCGTAGTCAATTCGCTCAGTTTCCTCGTCGATACCATAGAAGTGGGCATCGTAGAACTGTCCCGAAAAGTTGACGTGCGCGCCATGCGTGAGGTGACCACCTTGTGACAGATTCATACCGAGGATTCGGTCCCCCGGCTGGAGGAGAGCGGTAAAGACCGCGACGTTCGCGGACGCTCCAGAGTGTGGCTGAACGTTGACGTGTGTCGCACCGAACAGCGCCTGGGCGCGTTCGATCGCGAGGTTCTCAACCTGATCCACGAATTCGCAACCGCCGTAATAGCGTTTGCCGGGAAGTCCTTCGGCGTACTTGTTTGTGAGCACGGTACCGACCGCCTGCATCACGGCGGCACTGGTGAAGTTTTCGGACGCGATCAACTCGATCGTGTCGAGTTGCCGGCGCTCCTCAGCACGGATGATGTCAAATACCTTGGAATCTGTTTGCGCCAGTGCGTCCACGTTACTCCCCTGAACTCTTCATCGACACCCACAGACGAAGGATAGCCTACGCGCCACTGGTTGTACGGGGTTGACCCGAAAGGCGACGCTCAGTGCCAGTTCTCAATCGCTCGATGTTCTCCCGGTGCCGCCAAACGATCAACGTCGCGGCGACAATTGCGAAGACGACGTAGTCGATTGGAGTTGCGTCGGTGACCGCAAGGATCGTGAAGATCACCGGCGCAGAAAGTGCTGCTGTCAAAGATCCCAGAGACACGTACCGGGTGAGGAGCACCGGGATCACAAGTATCGGGATCAGCAGCAACCCCCAGAATGACAGTGCGAACGCAGCGCCTGCTCCCGTCGCGACACCCTTACCACCTCGGAAGCCCAACCAGACCGGCCAGCAATGGGCGATCACGACAACGACCCCTGCGAGCGCAACCGTTAGATCTCCAGTGTCGAGGAGTCGAGCTACGAGAATCGCCAGAGCGCCTTTCACGACGTCGATCAGAGCGACGACTCCACCCCACTTGGAGCCCAGCGCACGACGGGCGTTCGTTGCACCAGTGCCGCCGCTGCCAACCGCTCGCAGGTCCTGCCCGGTGATGAGCCGCGTCATCATGTACCCGGTCGGAAACGATCCGATCAGGTAGGCGAGGGCCAGAGCGACAACGTCAGGCATCGTTGCGACGGCCGCGGAAGTGGAGAACGATCGGCGTTCCGTCGAATGCGTAGTGCTCGCGAATCTCGTTCTCAAGATAACGCTGATATGAGAAGTGAACGTTCTTCGGATCGTTGCAGAAGAAGACGAACCGAGGCGGGGCAACGTCGGTCTGCGTCGCGTAATACAACTTTAACCAGGAGCTTGGTCGGGAAGGTGGCGGATGCTTGGCAACCGCTTCTCGAAGGAGCCGGTTCAGTTCGCCGGTTGTGATCCGCTTTTGTCGCTCTCCATAGACGTGCAGCGCCATGTCTATGATCTGGTTGACGCGCTGGCCAGTTAGGGCCGACGTGAAGATCATTGGTGCCCACGGAGCAAACTGGAAGAATTCAGCCGCGTCATCGCGGTAAACGTTCATTGTCCGCTCATCTTTGTCGATGAGGTCCCACTTGTTGACGATAAATACGATGCCTTTTTCAGCCTGGGTGACGTAACCGGCAATGTGCTGGTCCTGAGCGGTGAAACCTTCTTCAGCATCGAGGACGACAAGCGCGACATCGGCACGGTCGATTGCGCGCTCGGCACGAAGGACGCTGTGCTTTTCAACACCTGGCTCGATTCTTCCCCGGCGTCGGATTCCAGCCGTGTCGATCAGGAGTACCTTGTTTCCCGCCCAATCGACGATCGTGTCAATCGTGTCGCGAGTGGTTCCCGGCATATCCGAAACAATCGACCGTTCGCGCCCGATCAACGCGTTCAGCAGCGATGACTTGCCGACGTTCGGACGGCCGACGACGGCGAAACTGGGATACTCGACTTCGTCGTCCTCCTCGTCGCCATGCGGCAACAATCGCACCACCTCGTCGAGAAGATCGCCGGTGCCGATTCCATGCAGTGCCGAAAACGCCACCGGCTCGCCGAGTCCAAGTTCCCAGAACTCAATCGCGTTCTCACGTCGCTCTTCGCTCTCGGTCTTGTTGACTCCGAGGACCGTTGGCTTGCCGGACTCTCGAATGATGTTAGCAACTTCGTGATCGGCCGCGGTGAGTCCCGAACGACCATCGACAAGTAACAGGATGACATCGGCCTCTTCGATCGCGAGTTGAGCCTGATTCTGCGTTCGCTCCGAGATTTCGCGAGCCGTCAGTTTGTCGTACTCGGATTCGTCCTGAAGTCCCCCGGTATCAATGATCGTGAACGGCACGCCGATCCAATCGGCATCACCATACAGGCGATCGCGGGTCGTTCCCGGAAGGTCTTCGACAATGGCACGACGCTCGCCGACGAGGCGGTTGAAGATGGTTGACTTCCCAGTATTGGGACGGCCAACGATGGCGACGATAGGTTTCAAGGTTGTCAGTTCTTTCACGGGTTGGTTGGCAGTTCTCCAACCGAAATTGTATCAATCCGGGTCAATCAGGATATGCTTCCGTGCGTCAGTCCACCCGGGTGGACTTGTTGGATCATCCAATTCTGGGATATTGCTTGTTGGACAACGAAAACCCGTCCAGTCGGTCGCAAGAGACGACCATGCTGGACGGGCATTCATTGGCGTACAGGCTGGGTCCTGAGAATCAGGAGGCTGAAGCAACCTCGACGAAGCGGTCAATTGCCGCCTTGTTTGTCATCTCCGTCGCACTCAGCAGCAGTTTGCCCGATAGCGATGGGTCGATCGTTTCCAGGTCAAGTCCGCCGATAATTCCGGCGTCCTGGAGCCGACGGTTCAGTGCCGACGGCGCTTCTTGACTCCTCACGGTGAACTCGTTGAAGAATTCCCCGTCGTTGATGATCTCAAACTTCCCGGTCGCGGTGAGTTGCTTGGCGAGATAGTGCGCGTTCTGGTAGCAAATCTCCGAAATCCGGCGAACGCCGTTCGGTCCGAGCGTGGCCATGTAGACCGATGCAGCGAGTGCCATCAACCCCTGGTTGGTGCATATGTTACTCGTCGCTTTTTCACGGCGAATGTGCTGCTCGCGCGTTTGAAGGGCGAGGACAAACCCTCGTTTTCCTTCGCTGTCGTAGGCAATCCCTGCGAGTCGTCCAGGCATTTGTCGGACCAGCCGCTGCTGTGTCGCGAGAATACCGACGACCGGCCCACCAAACGACTGACCGTTGCCAAGCGGCTGTCCTTCGCCAGTGACAACGTCCGCGCCGAGATCCGCTGGAGTCTTCAGAATTCCGAGCGCTGTCGGGTAGGTGGAAACGACAAGGTTTGCGCCCGCCGAGTGTGCTTTCTCGCCAATGGCAGCGATGTCCTCGATCGTCCCGAAGAAGTTTGGATACTGAACGACGATGCACGCCAAATTGTCGTCGAGGTATTCATCGAATACTGAAGGATCGGTCTTAAAGCCGTCCGCCGGCAGCGGCACCTGAACGACGTCGACGCCGATGCCGCTTGTATAGGTGCGGACGACATTCACGTAGTTCGGGTGGACGGTTCCAGCGATTACGACACGAGTGCGCTTGCGCGGGAGTGAGATTGTCAGCAATGCGCCTTCAGCGAGCGCCGTCGCCCCGTCGTAGAGCGATGCGTTGGACACTTCCATGCCGGTCAACGCGCAGATCATTGACTGGTACTCGTAGATCGCCTGGAGCGTGCCCTGGGCGACTTCCGGCTGGTATGGGGTATAGGCTGTGTAGAACTCACCCCGAAAAGTAATCTGCTGGACAGCGGCTGGAATGTAATGCGTATAGCTTCCAGCGCCGAGGAAACTTGGGTTGTCGAGCGCATTCATGTTGCGCGCCGACAGTTGGGACAGTCGTCGGTAGGCTTCCTGCTCCGACAATGGCGCAGGCAAATCGAGTTCGGGGAATCGCACGGACTCCGGAATCGCGCCAAAAAGGGCTTCGATACTCGCGAGTCCGGTTGCCGCCAGCATCGCCTGGCGATCTTCTTGGGTATGTGGGTTGAACGTCATCGGTTCCTCCGGCCCGCCGGTTTACGAACCGGGTTGGGCGTCGACTCTCATTAGTCGCCAGTTACACAACGATGCGACAGGCAATCCTGTTGAATCCAGCCAGGCGTTGGCAGGACGTTGAAGTGCGCTGCCGCGTCGTGTGTCAAGCGATCAATGACTCGTGCAAACGTCGTTTCAATGGCCCGCGTGCCTAATGACCGCCAGATTCGGCAACCAGTTTCTCGTACGCGTCCGCGTCGAGCAGACTGTCGAGTTGGCTGGTGTCATCGATGCGAACCTTGATGAGCCACGCGTCAGTGAACGGCGAGGAGTTCACAACCTCCGGAGCGTCGATTGCCGCGTTGTTCTCCTCAACGACTTCGCCGCTGATCGGCGAATAGACATCTGATGCGGCCTTCACGGACTCGACAACACCGAACGGCTCAGACTGGCGGAGCGCCGTTCCTGCGCCCGGCAGTTCGAGGTAGGTGATGTCGCCAAGCTCGCTGGACGCGAACTCAGTGATGCCAATCGTCGCGATGTCGCCATCAATCTTCACCCACTCATGGGTTTTCGTGAACTTATAGTCCTTTGGAATTGCCATTTGAGACCTCCCCTGTCAATCTATTCCTAAAACCCTTAGGTTTCACGCTTATAAAACGGCGTCTTGACCTGCTCAGCACGGACGGGCTTGCCGCGGACGACAATGTCGAGCGGTTTACCGACGCCTGCAAACTCCCTGTCGATCACGGCGAGGCCGATGTTTTCGCCCATTGACGGTGACGATGTGCCGCTCGTGACGAATCCAACCGTTTGACCGTCGACATGAATGTCGTAATGTGAACGCGGGACGCCGCCACGCTCAACCATCTTGAAACCAACAGTGCGGCGCTTGATTCCAGCCTCTTTTGCAGCGGCCAGCGCGTCGCGACCGATGAAGTCGTCCTTGTTGAGCTTGACGGCCCAGCCGAGACCGGCTTCAAGCGGGTTGATTTCGGTGGAGAGTTCGTTTCCGTAAAGTGGCATTCGCGCTTCGAGACGCAACGTGTCTCGTGCACCCAGACCGATCGGCTGCAGACCCTTCGGCTTGCCAGCCTCAAGAATGGCATCCCAGAGATCACCGACCTGTTCGATCGGGCAATAAAATTCCCAACCGTCTTCGCCAGTGTAACCGGTGCGTCCTGCCAGGCAATCGATGCCCGAAATCTGGGTTTCCCGACACGAGAACCCCTTCATGCCGTTCAAGTCAACCGACGAAATACCGGCAACGATGTCGACGGCATTCGGTCCCTGGATTGCGATCATTCCGGTCTCATCAGAGACATGATTCACCGTAACATCCAGGTCAGACCGCTCGGCGCGCTTCTCGTGGAGCCAGGCGACATCTTTGTCTTTGTTGCCGGCGTTGATGACGACGAAGAAACCGACACCGCTCGGACGTCGATAAATGATGATATCGTCGATCACGCCACCGTCCGGGTAGCAGAGAAGCGCGTACTGCGCATCCCCAGGCCCGAGCACGGAGACATCGTTCGTCGCGACGTACTGAAGAAACGACAGTGCGTCAGGCCCGCTGACATCGACCTGGCCCATGTGACCGAGATCAAACAGACCGGCGGCGTTCCGGACCGCGCGATGTTCGTCCATGATGCCCGAGTACTGGACGGGCATATACCAACCTGCGAAATCAACCATTTTGGCGCCAAGCGCCTCATGTCTGCTCGCCAAGGGTGTTCGCTGCATACTTCCCTACCGATCCCCACTCCAAGTCAATCCCTGCGACATGGGACTGTAACATGACAATCGCACGTGCGCGAGTAGTCGGAAGCAGGAAATCACCAACTGCACGCGGTTTTGACTGTATTCTGAATCTCCCACTCCCACGTGCGCGACCGAATCGCTGCCATCGCAGCTGACTCAGACACGCTGAATCGTGCGTTCGAGGGCAAGTTTGTCGATCACGCCGGAAACGTTGACTGGGTAATCACCAGTCAGGCATGCCGAGCAGAAATCTGACGACGGGTGATTGATCGCGCGGAAGAGCCCTTCGTGTGACAGGTAGCCGAGCGAATCGACGCCAATCACTTCTGCGATCTCTTCGATGCTCTTGTTAGCTGCAATCAACTCGTCTCGCGATGCCATATCCACACCGAGATAGCACGGCCACTTGATCGGAGGTGCGTGGACGCGCATGTGAACCTCCTTGGCTCCAGCTGAGCGAAGGAGGTTCACAATTGGGCGGCTCGTCGTTCCGCGCACGATCGTGTCATCAATGAGGATGACGCGTTGACCATCCAGCACCTCAGGGAGCGCGTTGAACTTGAGCCGAACGCCCATCTCTCGCAATCGCTGATCGGGTTGAATGAACGTACGACCGATATAGCGGTTCTTGATCAACCCCTCAGAATACGGAATCCCCGCTTCTCGCGCATAGCCGATCGCCGCTGGTGTTGACGAGTCGGGAATGCCGACGACGACATCGGCATCAACATGATGCTCACGCGCCAGTTCTGCGCCCATTCGCTGGCGAACGAGGTGGAGTCGCTCGCCTTCAAGCGCGCTATCTGGACGAGCGAAGTAGATCAGTTCGAAGACGCACAGCGATCGCTTATCGCTAGGTTCGAGCCAACTCGATTCCAATCCACGCGACGAAATGCTGAGCACTTCGCCTGGCTCGATGTCGCGTTCGAATGTCGCTCCAACCGTTGCCAACGCACAGGTCTCGGACGCGACGACCCAGCCGTCGTCAAGTCGACCCAGGCACAGTGGTCGAATCCCATTTGGGTCGCGAACCGCAGTGATGCCGTCAGGCGTCAGGACGCAGAGGCTATACGCGCCGATCGTTCGGCGCAATGCTCGCTGAAGCTTTTCAACGATCGTGATACCTGGGACGCGCGATATCAGTCGCGTTAGGATCTCAGAGTC
Organism: Thermomicrobiales bacterium; assembly: GCA_041751795.1. Taxonomy (GTDB): domain Bacteria; phylum Chloroflexota; class Chloroflexia; order Thermomicrobiales; family CFX8; genus JBBECJ01. The sequence continues at coordinate 13,936 of JBGSWU010000069.1, read as the reverse complement.
AGTCGACGTCTGGAACCGGATACCGTCGATGGCAAGTTCGTCGCGGAGTTCCAGCGCGTTGACAATGTTGCCGTTATGGGCGACGACGATGGTTCCGATTTCGCTGTCAGCCGTCATTGGACCAGCGTTCTCAGCCAGCGTCGAGCCGGTCGTCGAGTACCGGGTGTGTCCAACGGCAAAGTCGCCGTCAAGGTGACGAAGGTCAGCCTCGGAAAATACCTGTCCGACGAGCCCCATCCGCTTTCGAAGACGAACCTCACCTTCGCGCGCGACAGCGATACCGGCACTTTCCTGACCGCGATGTTGCAGCGCGTACAGGCCGAAAAAGGTCATGCGCGCAACGTCGATTCCCGGCGCGTACACGCCAAAGATCCCGCACTCCTCGTGAAGCGTATCGCCGTCGTAGTCAGGAAACATGGAGCCCCCTCATCGGCCTCGATACGGGCTGACGTTGTGTCCGTACACAGTCTACGCTATCGACCAACCTTCAAACCCGACTCCCACGTTTCACGCAATTCTGCGACCGTGACTTCGCCAGCGATGTCTACTGACAGAGAATCGCTACTGGTAACTGTCCCGAGACGAACAAGATCGATGTCGAGATCACTTGCACGCAGTTTGATGTCTTCAACGTGCGGTTCTGCCACTGCAATGATGATCCGTGACGCCGCCTCCCCGAAGCACGTCCGGTCATACCGACTGTCGTTGGTCGCTAGAAGCGGATCAAGTGCGATTGAGGCACCAGTGTCAGCCGCGATGAGCATCTCGGCTATTGCTACAAGCAGCCCGCCTTCTGACGTGTCGTGCGCGGCATTCACCAACCCCGCGGCGATTGCCGACCGGACAAGCGATTGTACGTTATGTTCAATGGTGAGGTTGAGATCCGGGGGCGATCCGGCGACGAGATCGTGTCGGACGGCGAGGTACTCGGTCGCTCCCAGTGTTGCCGTCTGCTGCCCGACCAAAAGAAGAACGCTGCCAGCGGCAGGAGCGAGTCCAGCGCGACGATTGACATCGTGGAGCAGACCAACCATTCCGACGGTCGGTGTCGGGAGAATTGCTTCGGATCCAGACTCGTTGTAGAGGCTGACATTACCTGACACGACGGGCGTGCCGAGTGCTTCCGCAGCTTTCGCCATTCCGAGTACGGCCTGTTGGAGTTGGAAGTAACCCTCGGGCTTTTCTGGTGAGCCAAAGTTCAGGCAGTTCGTGAGCGCCAGGGGCTCTGCACCAGTGCAGGAAACGTTCCGAGCCGCTTCAGCGACAGCGTGCTGTCCACCCAGGTACGGATCGAGGTAGACGTATCGTGGGTTACAGTCCGTCTTGACCGACAGCGCCTTGTTCGTCCCCTTGATTCGAACCACCGCGGCATCACCGTCCATTGGTGGGATCACCGTGTTCGACATGATTGTGTGATCGTAGGTCCGAATGACTGGCTCGCGGGAGCAGATGTTTGGTGATGCAAGGAGTTCGTGCAACACCGGTAAAACGTCATCGGCGGCTAGATCGGGAATACTGGACAAATCTCGGGTGCGTGCGGAAATGATCGACGGCGATTCAATACCTTCGCGGACATATACCGGACATTCATCGGTGTAGAGCGAGGCGGGAACGTCGGCAGCGACTGTATCACCGTCAAGAATCCGAACACGCCCATCGTCGGTGACTTTTCCGATGACGTCAGAATGCAGATCCCACCGCTCGAAAATGGCACGCAGTTTGGGCAGTGCCGCCTCGGTGACGATGATCAGCATCCGCTCCTGGCTTTCGGACAGCATGACCTCGTACGCGGACATACCGCTTTCGCGACGCGACACATGCTGGACATCGATCTCGATCCCGAGTTCGCCCTTGCTAGCACACTCGACGATCGACGACGTCAAACCGGCGGCGCCAAGGTCCTGCATCGCGACGACGCCTTCGACCTCAAGTGCTTCGAGGCAGGCTTCTAACAGGAGTTTTTCAAGGAACGGATTACCGACCTGGACGACTCCCCGGTGCGATTCCTCTGGATTTTCAACAGATGCGAATGTTGCACCGTGAATACCATCGCGACCGGTATCGGCACCGACGAGGACGACAAGGTTTCCGACGCCGGACGCCGTCGCGCGCATGATCTTTTCGTGTTGGACTATTCCAACGCACATGGCATTGACGAGGGGATTGCCGTTGTATTTTTCATCGAAGTAGATATCGCCTGCGACCGTCGGAATGCCGAGGCAGTTGCCGTATCCGCCGATGCCGCCGACGACGCCACCGAACAGGTACTGATTGCGCTGGCGGTTGAGTGGGCCGAAGCGCAATGAGTTGAGCAATGCGATCGGCCGAGCACCCATCGTGAAGATGTCCCGCACAATGCCGCCAACGCCAGTTGCAGCACCTTCGTAGGGTTCAACAGCCGATGGATGGTTGTGCGATTCGATCTTGAATACGACAGCCAGGCCGTCACCGATGTCAACCGCACCCGCATTTTCCCCCGGCCCCTGGAGGACGCGCTCTCCGCTCGTCGGGAAGTGCTTCAGCAAAGGCCGTGAGTTCTTGTAGCCGCAGTGTTCGCTCCACATCGCGCCGAACATGCCGAGTTCGACGACAGACGGTCGTCGGCCGAGGAGTTCGACGATCTGATCGTACTCAGCCTGTGTTAACGCGACTTCGCGAAGTGCCTCGGGAGTTATCGTTACGGTCACACCTGCACCGCCGCAACCCCAGCCTTAACGACGGAACTCAAAATCTTCAATCCTTCGTCGCCGCCGATCAACGCGTCGAACGCTCGTTCAGGATGCGGCATCAGCCCAACCACGTTTCCACGCTTGTTACAAACACCAGCGATATGCGCGGTCGAACCATTCGGGTTGAAGTCGTCATGCTCCTGGCCGAGGCTGTCGGTGTAGCGGAAGACGATCTGGTCGTTGGCTTCCAGTTCCGAGAGTTGCTGATCTGTCACGACATAGCGTCCCTGACCGTGAGCAATCGGAAGTCGGAGGACGGTTCCTGGATCGAGAGCGGATGTGAATGGCGTTCTGTCTGATTCAACACGAACGTTGATCCACTCACAGCGGAATGTCAGTTCAGAGTTTGGAAGCAGTGCGCCTGGCAGGAGTCCGGCTTCCGTCAGAATCTGGAAGCCGTTACAGATGCCGAGAATCGGTCCGCCACTGTTCGCAAACTCTTCGACCGCAGTCATGATCGGCGAGAATCGCGCGATCGCTCCGGCTCTCAGGTAGTCGCCGTAAGTGAATCCGCCAGGAATCAGCAATGCGTCACATCCGCTGATCGACGTGTCCTTATGCCAGATGGGAACGACCTCTTCATGCAGGCCGTGTTCAATCGATGCCAGTGCATCGTGGTCGCCGTTCGAACCAGGGAAAATTACCACTCCAAAGCGCACGTTCCTGAACCCTCCACGCGTTCCTCTGATGCTCTAGTGATCGGCCAGCGCTGTAACTGAAATTTGATAGGTTTCCATGACCGGATTCGTCAGCAACTGATCGCACATCCGTGTGACCTGTGCATGCGCTTCGTCACCTGATTTGGCTTCGAGGGTAACTCGTAGATACTTGCCTGCCCGGACAGCCTCGACGTCAGCGTACCCGAGCGACCGAAGGCCATCGCGAATTGCCAGCCCTTGAGGATCGTTGACGACAGGTTTGAGTGATACGAACACCTCGGCAAGATACGATCGTCGGGTCAGCGAATTCTGGTCTGTCAACTGTGTTCTCACGCTGTCGGAAGCTCCGTTCCAGTCACGAGCTCGTACGCTTTGTGGTAGCGAGCCGACGTTTCTGCAATGATCTCAGGAGGCAGCGGCGGACCCGGCGGGTTCTTGTTCCAACCTGATCGCTCTAGCCAGTCTCGGAGCGGTTGCTTGTCGAAACTTGCCTGCGAGCGACCTGGCTCATACTGCGACGCTTCCCAGAACCGCGACGAGTCTGGCGTCAAGACTTCGTCAATGACGATCAATTCTCCGTCGACGATGCCGAACTCGAACTTGGTGTCGGCGATGATGATCCCTCGGGTGCGTGCGTGCTGCTCTGCATGACTGTAGAGCCGCATCGACGCATCCTTTAGTTTCTCTGCCAGATCGGTCCCGATGAGTTGCTTCATTTTGCCGTAGGAGATATTCTCATCATGCCCGTCATCCACCTTCGCCGCCGGGGTGAAAATTGGTTCCGGGAGCTTTGCGCTCTCGGTCAACCCTTCAGGCAAGCGTTCGCCGCAAACCGTGTTGCTTTTCCGGTACTCAGCCCAACCGGAGCCTGCGAGATAGCCGCGGACGACACATTCAATGTCGATGCGCTCGGCCTTCTTCACGATCATGAATCTACCGCGAAGGACTTCCTGACTCGATGCGACTTCTTCCGGGAGATCGGCTACGTCGGTTGAGATCAAATGGTTCGGCACGACATCGCCGGTGCGGTCGAACCAGAACCGCGACAACTGCGTCAAGACTGAACCTTTGTCTGGAATCGCGTCCGGCAGGACGACATCGAAGGCAGACATGCGGTCCGACGCAACCATCAGTAGACGATCACCCAGGTCGTACGTATCTCGGACTTTCCCACGCCGGAAACGGCGCAGCCCACTGATTTGAATATCGCTGAGAGCGGTTGTCACGATTCTCCCCCTGACGATGTGGTTGAGGCGGTTGCCGATTGGAGCAAACCTAATCGTTCGAATGCGACATCGACGTGACGCACGTGATAGCCGTAATCGAATAACTCATCAATCTGTTCATCCGACAATTGAGCGGATACTTCTCGCTCACTCTTAAGATAGTCTCGGAGATGGCCACCGTTGTCCCATGCACGCATCGCATTCTTCTGAATGAGCTTGTATGCCACCTGTCGATCCAGACCGGCTTCGACAAGTGCCAACATCGCGCGCTGCGAGAAGATTGCGCCGCCAGTGGATTCGAGGTTGGCGTGCATCCGTTGTGGGTAGACGACCCAGTTGGAGACGAGGTCGGTGAAGAGGTCAAGCATGTAGTCGACGAGGATGCATGCGTCTGGGAAAATCACTCGCTCCGCCGACGAGTTGGAAATGTCGCGTTCGTGCCAGAGTACGACGTTCTCCATCGCGGTTATGGCGTAACCGCGGACGAGGCGTGCGAGACCACTCAATCTCTCGCTCTCGTGCGGATTGCGCTTGTGCGGCATCGCCGACGAGCCCTGGTTTCCCGGTTCGAACGGTTCTTCAAGCTCGCGAACTTCCGTCCGCGCGAGATGGCGGATCTCGACCGCGAACTTATCAAGCGACGAGGCCAGAATTGCCAGAGCTGTCACGAACTCGGCGTGCCGGTCGCGCTGGATGATCTGGGTGGAGACCGGATCAACTGCGAGTCCCAGTTGCTGGCAGACGTCGTCTTCGAGGTCAGGCGGAACGTTGGCGTGTGTACCGACTGCGCCGGAAATCTTGCCGACCGCCATCGTGGTGCGTGCCGCGGAGAGACGGGTTCGTGCTCGACGCAATTCGTCGTACCAGACAGCGAGTTTGAATCCGAACGTGATCGGCTCAGCGTGGACGCCGTGAGTGCGACCGATCATCAACGTGTCGCGATGTTCCTGCGCCTGTCGACCAACTGCGTCGATCGCTTTATCGAGCCGTTTGAGGAGTAGATCGGCGGCTTCGACGACCTGAATCGCAAGTGCTGTATCGATGACATCTGAACTTGTCAGACCGAGATGGATGAACCGTGCTGCGTCACCGACTGTCTCTCCGGTTGCTCGAAGAAATGCGATGACATCGTGGTCGGTTTCGCGTTCGATCTCTTTCATCCTCGCGAGATCGCAAGTTGCGTTTCGAATCGCCGGCATTGCGTCCTCAGGGATGACGCCTCGCCGGGCCCACGCTTCGCAAACAGCGACCTCGACGGCGAGCCAGTGATCGATTTTGCGCTGCTCGCCCCAGATTGCCCCCATCTCGGGCAATGTATATCGATCGATCAAGTTAGATTCCTCTTAATGATCTCGTTCAACTACAACTGGTCAGAAACCCGGTCGCAAAAACGTAAGAGCCGCCATTGGGCGGCTCGAGAGTCATTGTTCATAGGGTATAGAAGATTGTCCGGCCTGCGCGGGCATCGGATCGAAACTGGCTGTACGTTCGCGACTCTATTGATTTCATGGACCCTTGTCATCGTTCGCAAACTACCGCCCCGAAGTATACAGGATTCGGATGCTCGGATGCTCGACTTCCTGCCTTGCGATTGTTGAAGACGGAGGGGTATAGTGTCGTTGAGCCGCGCGTGGTGGGCTCGTGATACTCCGATTCTTGTAGCGCCGGGACTCGCGTGGGAGCGCGAGTTGACGAGGTGAAGGCCGTATCGAACCATTCGGCGGGTGGCCTTCCGGTCTTGCACGACCGTGACGATTCCTACAAAGCGGCGAGGTGACTTGCTGGTACAAAGGGAATCGGGTGTGACGCACTCCAGATGACAGTATTGTCACCCACCTCTTTTTCTGCGCTGCTCCTGTAAATGCAATTCATACGATGACCCGTTCGAGGCGAATTGCCCGGCGGGCAGGAGGAATGCGCACATGTGCGGAATCTTTGGATACGTTGGCGATGAAGCTGACACCGGCGACATGGTCCTCACGGCGCTGAAACGCCTTGAATATCGTGGATATGACTCGTGGGGCGTGGGTGTGGGCATCAACGGTCACATCGCCGTCGAGAAGCAGGTCGGCAAGATTGCTGGATCGGTCCTCGATTTGCCGCTGTCGGGGATCGGATTCGGTCACACACGCTGGGCGACCCATGGTGGCGTCACGCAAGCGAACGCTCATCCAATGACCGACGCGTCCGGTCGTCTGGCAGTGATCCACAACGGGATCATTGAGAATCACCGCAATCTCCGCGAACGCTTATCGACGAAGGGCTATCAGTTTCAAAGCGAGACTGACACCGAGGTCGTCGTCCATCTCGTCGCCGATCTGCTGGATGGTGAGCGATCTGCAGATGCCGCCTTGCGCGCGGTAACGGCTGCGTTTCGAGAATTGCGCGGACTGAATGCGATCATCATTCTTGATCAGGCGTCGCAAACGCTAACGGCGGCCAAGAACGTTTCTCCACTGGTCATTGGTCGAGGACCGTCTGGAATGTTCGTCGCATCTGACACACTTGCATTGGCTGGCCACGCGGACGAAGTCGTGTATTTGAACGACCAGGAAGTCGCCCAGCTCAGTCACGATGGTGTCCGTGTGATTTCTGCCCTGACCGGCGAGCGGATTGCTGAGTCATGGGTGACAATCCCCGTTGATCTTGGCGCGGCAGACATCGGAGAGTTCGACCACTTCCTGCAGAAAGAAATTTTCGAGCAGCCACGGGTGCTTGAAACAATCGCGCGCGATCAGATTGATGGGGTTCGCGAACTGGCAGGGCTGATTCGTGAGTCGTACGGGACATTTCTGGTTGGCTGTGGAACGGCCAGTTATGCTGCGCTGACCGGTAACTACCTGTTTTCGCGAATCGCTCGGCGACACGTGAACTTCGTTGTCGGAAGTGAGTTCGCCTATCAGGAGCATTTCCTGACCGATCGATCGCTCGTTGTCGCCCTATCGCAGAGTGGCGAGACTGTCGACGTGATCGAGCCAGTGCTTGCGGCGAAGGAACGTGGCGCAAAGATCGCCGCGCTCGTCAATGTTAAGGGGTCAACCCTCGATAGAATCGCCGACTTCTCACTCCACTTGAACGCAGGTCCAGAGCAGGCAGTGTTATCGACAAAGGCGTACAGCGCGAAGATCGCCACACTACTGCTGACGGCGCACATACTGAACGGCAGTGAACACGTTGGTCGCGATCTACTCTGGCGTGCCGTTGACGGAGTGCGCCAGACACTGACGCCATCGTTCATCAACCAAGTTCGCGACATCGCTGCGTCAATTAATGATCAAACGAGCATGTTTGTGATCGGCCGTGGGTTGAGTTATCCGACAGCGTTGGAAGCAGCACTGAAGATCAAGGAAGTATCCTACATCCATGCTGAGGGGTTCGCTGGCGGTGAGTTAAAACACGGAGTTATCGCGCTCATTGAGCCAGGGACGCCGTGCATCGTTTATTCGCCTCTTGACGAGACTCGCGCGGACATCATCTCCGGTGCGATGGAGTTGAAAGCCCGTGGTGGATACATCATCGGGATATCGCCAGAGGCTGAGGATGTCTTCGATATCCATCTGCCAGTCGCTGACGCCGGTGATGCATCTCCATTGGTGATGGCGCCGCCTGCCCAGATGCTGGGTTATCAACTCGCGTTGCTGCGCGGACTCGATCCAGACAAGCCGCGCAACCTCGCCAAGAGTGTGACCGTCAAGTGATTTCGTTGGTTGACACCCACGCACACATCGACCTTCCAGATTTCGACGACGATCGGGAGGCGATGCTGGAGCGTGCCCGAGCCGCAGGTGTTCACGCGATCGTCGCTGTTGGACACAATCCCGTTCGATGGAGATCGACTGCTTCCCTGGCTTTACGTTACCCGGCGGTTGTAAGGACCGCCGGCGTCCATCCCAATGACGCCACAATCTGGGACGCTGATGTGGCATCGCTGCTCGAGGCGGAACTCGCGTCCGGTGAGCCAATCGCGGTCGGAGAAACAGGTCTTGATTTCTTCAGGAACGCGGAGACGGCAACGATACAGCGTGAGGCGTTCATTGCCCAGATTGAGCTTGCCCGACGGTTCGATCTGCCAATCGTCATTCACCAACGGAGTGCCGAGCGAGAAGTCATTGAATTGTTACGAGAACATGGGCCGGTTCGTGGAGTCATGCATTGCTTCAGCGGAGATGTAGCGTTCGCGCGTGACTGTCTAGAAGCAGGAATGATGCTTGGAGTTGGCGGCGTCGCTACGTATCCCAAGTCGAACGACGTACGAGGCGCGCTTTCGCAAGTGCCGATCGATTCAGTAATCGTCGAAACTGACGCTCCATATCTTTCGCCACAAAAATGGAGAGGGAAAAGGAACGAGCCGTCATATATTGTGGCGGCGGTTGAGACGCTCGCTAAGCTTCACGATCTGTCGCTGGAGGACGTCGCCGAGCGAACGACATCCAATGCCGTGCGCCTGTTCGGAGAACGTCTTGATTCTGCCCGACTGTCGGGGATTGGTCCGGAGGGCAATCGATGAAGATCGTTGTCGCGACGAATAATCAGGGGAAGCTCACAGAGTTACGCGCGTTACTTCCGTCGAACCAAACGCTTCTGACCCTTGGGGATGTGGATCTCGGTTCGCCCGACGAGACAGGCGATACATTCGAAGCCAATGCGTTGATCAAAGCCCGTGCTGCGGCGACGACTGGATTCACGGCGATCGCAGACGATTCGGGACTTGTAGTCGATGCGCTGTCGGGTCAGCCGGGAGTATGGTCATCGAGGTATGCAGGCGGGAACGCTACTGACGCCGACAACAATCAAAAACTCCTCGAGGCCCTGGCTGAAATCCCTGACGAGGAGCGAACAGCGCGATTTACGTCCGTGGTCGCGCTCGTCACGCCGGATGGGCGTGAATTCACGGCCACGGGTAGTGTCGAAGGACGAATCGGGCACGTCGAGCGAGGCTCTGGCGGCTTTGGATATGATCCTCTGCTGATCGTCGAAGACGAGAACGCGGTAGAGTATTGTGGTCGAACGATGGCCGAACTGACACTCGATGAAAAGAACAGAGTGTCACACCGCGCGCGAGCATATCGCGCGTTGATGGATGTGCTGCACGACGCAGGGTTCAAGTTTGACATGACCGAAAACGGCACCGAAACCATTGAAAGGTAGCGACAACGTGGCGAATCTGTCGACGAAGACAGGGATGCCCTGGGATGGACGCGGTTCTGGTACTGGTGACCGCGTTCTGCCAATTGTTTCCGTCGCCGGTACGCGAGGAAAATCAACGGTCAGCTGGATGTTGGCGGGGATTCTTCAAACGGCGGGTATGCCGACTGCGAGTTGGCTATCATCAGGCGTCTACGTCAATGATGACCGGCAGGAAGGCGAGCTTGGCCCGTGGTCACGAGTCGTTCTTGCCGCTCGACATGGCGAGATCGATGTCGCGATTCAGGAGATGAACGCAGCGACCGTCGTCGGGGCCGGGCTGCCCGAACACACTTACCCACTTGTCGTGATGACGACACTCTGCGGAAACAACGAATCGTGCCTCCTCAGTGGTGAAACTCAACTCCAGCGTCGAGCTTTGAATATCGTGCTTCGCTCGGTCAGACCGGACGGCGTGATCATCGCGAATGCCGACGACTATGACATCGCCGAACTTGCTCGCCACACGCAGTCACGCTGCATGATGTTCGGCCTTCATCGAGAGAATCCAGCGTTACAGCGACATCTGAATGATGGTGAGAGCGGCGCCTGGATCGAAGACGGATGGATTATCGTTGGCAGTAAGCAGACCAGCCAGATCGTCGTAGAGGTGGACGCGATTCCAGCAACGCTGAATGGGACGATCCTGTTCCAGGCGCAGAACGCTCTTGCTGCAGTGTGTGCCGCAAGCATCATCGGCGTTCCGATTTCGGCGATCAACGCAGCGTTGTCAACGTTCGAGCCCCGACCCGATCTGCAACCTGCGGCATGTAACATCGTCGGATTCAATGGCGCGACAATTCTGATTGACGCTCCTCGCCAGATTACATCGTTGAGGATGCTGGCGCGAGGGATCAAACACAAGCCGCGTCGGCGGACACTGGTCGTCAGTGGATCATTTTCTGGCCTGAGCGACGACGAAGTGCAGGAAGCAGGTCGAATTCTCGGCGTGCTTGGCGGGATCGTCCTCCTCCATGGAGATAACGCCGATACAGATCGTATGGATGCAATCAAGGCTGGGATTACCTCCGCTCCGGTTCCCCCGATCGTCCTGGCGGTTCCCGACGAGTTACGCGCGATTGATCACCTGCTCAACACGATCGCGCCGGACGATGTCGCCTTAGTCATCGCGGATAATGCGGCTATCGTCCTTCCGCATCTTTGGCCAGCACCCGTCATCAGTGTCGAACCAGGCCGCAAGTCAGGAACGGTGAGTCGAACATGAGTGACATATCCCGCGGGATTCACGAGTTTCACACCCACACGTTCTTTTCCGATGGGGTACTGTCTCCTATGGAGCAGGCACGACGCGCAGTCGTGAACGGTTACGTAACGCTAGGCCTGACCGATCACATGGGTGTCGGTGGCGTAGCGGCGCTGCTGGACGGTCTGCGTCGCGACCGCGACGTAATCGAGCGTCACTGGCCTATTCAAGTCATCGTTGGCGTCGAACTCACCCACGTCCCTGCCGAGGCAATCCAGGAAGCAGCGGCCCACGCTCGTTCTGAAGGCGCTGAGATCGTCGTGGTTCACGGTGAAACGCCGGTAGAACCCGTTCCTGAGGGAACGAACCGAGCCTCGATCGTGTCCGGCCTGGTCGACGTCCTAGCCCATCCTGGCTTTCTCACCGACGAGGATGTCAGGCTTGCCATCGAGAACGATATCTTTCTCGAGATCACAGCAAGACGAGGCCACTCGCTCACGAATGGGCATGTCGCACGTCTGGCAATGCAGAATGGTGCACGAATGATTGTCAACAGCGATGCACACGAACCGTCAGATCTTTTGCGGCCTGCGTTTCAACGATTGGTTGCGCTGGGAGCGGGTATTTCCGAGGAACTACTGGAAAACATACTCGTCGTGAATCCTTCGGTATTGCTTGAGCGGTGCCTGTTACGACGTAGTTGATTCGGCTAACGTGATATTATCTACTGGGATATGTAGCCTACAAACTGGCAATCGAACTAAAATGTCCCACAGTTTCCGTTGGGAGAATCGCCTATCTAGTCAAAACACTTCTGAAGTCGCAAACGTCAGCCTGAGACAATTGAGAACTCCCGGTTGCTGACGGAGCGACAGTTCCCATCACCGATGATCTCCGCCACTGCCGACTCCAGTTCTGGACACCAGTCGACGCTTAGCGACGACCGTAGTATTGAGGTTGCTTCTGCGTTTTCGCCCACTCGGATGTAGAGCAAGTCATCACCTGCGAAATGATCACGAAACAACGTGTGAAGGCGCTCAAGCCTGCTCATATCTTGGTTCCGATCGCCGGTCGATTCCAACGTAATACGAACATGCTGCCGGATGGGTGCCTGGACGGGTTCGGTGATCTCGTACGTTGACACCTCATCTCCGAGGACCTGGAAACTATCGTTTCGCGGATCGACTTTTCCGCGAACGACGATGATCGTGTCCTCGATAAGGTTGGCGGAAGCTCGCTCGTATGATTCCGGGAAGAAAACGACTTCGACACTGCCGGATAGATCTTCGAGCTGGATGACGGCCATTGTACGGTTGGTTCGTGTCGTCATCTTGCGAATCCCGGAGATAATTCCAAGCAGGCGGACCGATTGACCAACCATCTCCGTATCTATGTCAGTGATCGGCTGAAAACTTTCGCGCCGCTGTCGAACGTTCCGCATGACATCGGTCAGCGGGTGATCACTCAGATAGGTGCCGAGGTGCTCTTTTTCCCACGCGAGAATCTGCTTTCGCGGTACAGCGTGAGCGACTCCGACTTCAATTACCGCTGGTGGAGGTGCCTCAATGGCTGCGCCGAACAACCCCATCTGCCCGCGTTGCAGTGCCTTCTGATGCGCGTGTGCTGCGGACAACGCTTGATCCAGACGAGCTAGTAGTGTCGCCCTGTCCCCCAGTCCATCAAACGCACCGCTCTTGATGAGGCTCTCCAAAACGCGCTTGTTGATCTGGCCGTGATCGACTGCAAGGCAGACATCCTCAAGTGACTCGAACCGGCCGTCGGGCTGGACCTTACGGGCGTCGCAAATCGCGCGGACAGGCGATTCACCAACATTCTTCACTGTGGACAGACCGAATCGAATTCCGGTCCGTCCATCTTCAAGTGTTTCGACATCGAACTGGGCGACGCTCTTGTTTATGTCAGGTGGAAGGATTGGAATTCCAAGTTTCGTGCATTCGGCAACGGCTGCAGCGACTCGATCCGCAGTGCCTGACGGATGGCTCGGTGCAAGGCGCAGCACCGCTGTCATGTACTCCGCAGGGTAGTTCGCTTTGAGATATGCAGTCTGGTACGCGATCGTTCCGTAGCAGACTGCGTGGGCCTTGTTGAAGGCATACCCAGCAAACGGTTCGATCAGATCGAAGATCTTTTCGGCGTCGGCCTTGTCGTATCCCTTCTCGATTGCCCCGGCGTTGAAGCGGTCACGCTCCGCACGCATCTTCTCAGCAATTTTTTTCCCCATCGCCTTCCGCATGATGTCGGCTTCGCCAAGCGTGTATCCGGCGAACTGGCGAGCGATCAGGAGAACTTGATCCTGGTAGACGATGATCCCATACGTTTCGTCGAGAGCATCGGCGAGATCCGGGTGCGGATACCGAATCTCTTCGAGACCGTGCTTCGCGCGACAGAACGTTGGGATATGTTGCATGGGGCCGGGACGATAAAGCGCAACCATGGCCGCCAACTCGGAAACCGACTCTGGCTTCAGTTCCTGAATGGCTCTTCGCATGCCGGTGCTTTCCAACTGGAATACACCGAATGTCTCCCCTTTCGCGAGCATTGCGTACGTCTTCTCATCACCGTCGGGAAGCGCGTTCGGCTCAAGTGATTCCCCACGCGTTTGCTTGATGATTTCCACCGCCTCGCCCAGGATGGTGAGATTCGCCAAGCCGAGGAAGTCCATCTTGAGCAGGCCAATTTCGGCCACGCTCTCCATCGTGAACTGGGTGGTCGGAAGCGCGCCAACGTCGCCACGGGCTGGCCGTTGTAACGCGACATGCTCAACCAGGGGATCGGCGCTGATGACGACGCCAGCGGCGTGCGTCCCTGCGTGTCGCGAAATCCCTTCCAGCCTTCGCGCGTTGTCAATTAACGTTTTCGCGCGATCGTCTGCTTCATAGAGCGATCGAAGTTCGGTGCTCTCAGTCAATGCAC
>JBGSWU010000068.1:0-12054 GCA_041751795.1 Thermomicrobiales bacterium | reverse complement strand
CGTCGAGCAACTCGTTGATCCGCTCGATGTCAGCGGACAGGCTCTCATGGGCAGGAGTATGCGGTTCGTACCCGCCGATGATCGGCTGGATCTGATCGGCGAATACCTGACGGGCGTATCTCGTGTTGGGTTGGCCACCTTCCGGGCGCCAGTCCAGCGTGACGGTCAGATATGGTGCGTCGGTCGAAGGTTCAGCTGCGGCTAACTTCTCGAGTGCACGCCTCAAGTTCAGATCGTATCGTGAATCAGCGTCTTCCTCGCGGATCTGTCGTACAGGGTCCGTGGCCATGTCGTGTCCTCCATCCAGGGGTTGCTTGTGCGGATTGCCAATGCGCGATAGTGCAATCGATGCTGCCATGTCGGCAAGGGCCGTGCCGCCACTCAACTTGAGCTGGTAAAACCTCCTGTTACTCGCCGGTCGCTAACAAGTTGAGCGCACCCATCAGCAGTTGAACAGTCGCCCCCTCATCGACGAGTTGTGATCCATCGTTAAGCCCAACGGTGACGACGTATTTCCGGCCATCCTCGCGTTCCAGCAGCAATGTCAGATTCAGCACGCCAGGCTCCGAACCGCCCTTGAATCCCACCCACGTCCATGTTTCCTCGTCGAGCGGCACACCCGGGTTCATTGAGAGAACGTCGCGAACTGGTTCCATACCCGGCTTGCTACCCTGCTCGTCCAGCCAGATCATCGCCTGGCACAGGTCCTCCGGCGAGGCAAACCACTCGATCGTGTCGATCTGTCGTGGGCTGGACCAGTCAGTCGCATCATTGATCGAGAGTCCGGCGTTCGCCACGTCAGATTCGAGGAACGCACGCTGTTCGTCATCGTTGGCGGCGATGTACGCTGCAAGCTGATCCTGCGGTATGACGAGTTTGAGTACAAACAACTCGCGCGTCGTCAGGAACGGCAGGTTGCGTTCCGGTTCACGATGTCCCATTGTCGCCTGGATCGTTTCGACGTTGTCCCGCCCCAACACACGCAGCAGGTGGTCGGTTGCTGTGTTGTCACTGATCGAGATCATGAGTTCGGCATACCGCTGTAACGTCAGCGTTGTCCCAGCCTGTTCGTCCTGAAGAATTCCTGACGGCAAACTCTTCCAGGCGTCGTTGATGCCAATCTCATCATCCCACGCTGCCTCCCCAGTCTCGATCTTGCGAGCCAGTTCGCCGAGGACGTACAGCTTGAAGGCAGAACCAATTGCGAGACTCGTTTCAGGGTTCAGGCTGTGAACCGGTTCGCACGTGCCTTCACTGACCTCAGCAGCCATGAACGCCACATCGCTCGCGAGCGCCGCCAACTGCGTATCGAATTCATCCCATGATGCGAGTTCAACTGGCCTCGGAACTGGTTGAAAGTTCAAGCCATTCAATCTATACGGTTCGTCCACTTCAACTTCGATGAACATCAGATATTCATCGCCCGATGACGACACCAGCAGACCAGCAGCGCTCGTCGATGTCGGAGGTTCCCAGAACCCGTTGAACTCGAACGGTCCAAGTGCAGCGACATCCTCAAATCCCGCCAGAATCTGTTCAGCCGGCACCTGCGTCAGAATCAGCGGCGAAAAGGCGGCGTTGACGTCGTCGCTCGTCAAGTCGAGCGGTTGTGCGTTCAACTCGTCGAGAACCCACGCGATGCGATTGCCAACCGGAGAGTCAGGGATTGTCGTGTCAGCAACTGGCGTCCCTGATGCAGTTGTCGCCGTAACCGTAGATTTCGCCGTTGCTTCCGGTGTCGCCTCCTGCGACGTTGACGTCGCAGTTGTGCCGGTCGTTGGCGTCGCAAGCGGTACAGTCGCGGTCACGGACGGAGCCATCACGGGAGAGGTTGGACTTGCCGGTACGGTGATTGCACCACCATCGTCGATGTCGCCACCACCACAGGCGGCCAGGACACTGCCAAGAAGCATCAGAACCAGCAGGCTTCGCAGGTGCATCAACGTCCCCTCACATTGTTCCCTGATTGAAAATTGAAAGCGAGCGAGCAACGTGCTCCAAGCCACTTGGTTAGTCGGCGGCCATCGGTGAGGGATGTGGATGAACGCGGGTGGCTTTCATATGGCCGACGAGACTCACAACACCGACAATGACAACATTCGCAAGCGCGACGAGAAATACGACTCCTTCAACGCTGTCAAACGTAACCGTGTCCGGGTATCGGTACAGCGCAGCCGTTTCGAGCCCCCCAAGCAGGATCGCTGCGACCGCGCTGGCACGGACCCGCAGAAAGTCGTTTTCCCAGGCGGCCTGGACAGCGATGATACCGAGACCGATCAACCACGCACCGATCGCACGCGACGTCAACACGGTCAGCGGCCACGGCCAGATCCTCATCGCGTCGTCCGGGACGAGCATCATCGCAGCTCCAGCAGCCAGCAGCACCAGCCCCTGGACGACCGACATGAACCGCAGCCAGCCAGGCAGCGGAAATTGACGCGGCTCATCTTCCCCGGCTTCGTTGGCCTGCATTCCCAGGACAATCATGAAGAGAGGCGGCACGACCAGGTAAATGCCGATCCATGCCCAGGCGATCCAGGTGTCGTGGAAGACATCGCGATGGACGAGTGTCGCAATCAACGTCAGCATCGTAAACACCATGACCGCCGGAACCGCCAGACGTGCCCGCGACCACGCCCGTTCACGCGCCGACAGGAGTTCCAGCGCACAACTGGACCAGAACGCCGCACCCAGAAACGCCGCGATCAGTGGATTACCGATCGTCCAGGCGAAGTACTCACCCGTCCGCTCCGAAAACAGAAACAGCGAATTCCCCGCCCCCAGGACGAGCAATCCCGCCACGAACAGTAGCCAGCGCATCGCAGGGATAACCGGCTTGATTCGCGTTCCGTTGCCGGAATGTGCTGTCATCATCGCCCCTTTTCCGTACCCGCGCTGCTGCTTCGGCGCGTCAGTTACTGGCTGTCCTGCACGAGGGAGGGTTGTGCAGCCGGCGTAACAGGATGGTCTGCTTGTGTCTCACGGTGTGTCGCCCGGCGACGCAGATGCCTCCACCTCGCTATGCGTCGCTTGGAATGACAGGGTTGGGGCGATTCTCCCGCCTGCTGGTGGCTCCGCTAGCCGTGTCGAGCAGTCGATCCTGTACAACTGGACTGGGGCGCTGATCCCTCGCAGGAGCACTTCGAATAGTTCGGCGTCCAGCCCCGCCTCCGAAACAATGTGAGATGCGCTGTCGTAGACAGCAGCAGTCGCGACGATCTGGCCACCTCGGGCTTCGTGCTGGGCACGGGCCGCCAGATTTACCGCACCTCCGAAGTAGTCGAGCCGTTCGTTGAGCGTCACCGCATAGCATGGACCGGCATGGAGACCGATCTTGAGCAGGCTGCTGCATTCGACGAGGCCGCCGGTATCGAGCGTATGGATTGCTTCCTGTATCGTGATTGCCGCCTCCAACGCTGATTTACCATCCGGGAACGCGCCCATGACGGCGTCACCGATCGTCTTGACGACCGCTCCACCCGCCTCCTCGATCGCGACTCTCAGGATTTCAAAGTGCTCGCCGACCAATCGGAATGCCCGTCCCTCACCCGCCCGTTCGTAGAGTGCCGTCGAACCTGCCAGATCGGTGAACAGTAGCCCCACCCGCGAGATCGAGAGTTCAACGCCAGCCGCCAGCGCTTCGACCGAAAACAACGCTCTGAACGCCGGTAGCGTCATCAGGGTTCCTGGCGTCAACGCCAGTTGAGCCGACCGCCCGTCGTCAAGGACGGCGGTCAGTACGTGTGGTGTTCGATTCACTAATTGAATCGTCACATCGCCATTCGACATCTGGGTCATGTCTGGGAGGATTGCTCCTGGTTCGATTGTCAGCATCGACTGGGCTGCATTGCTCTGGAGCGTTACATCGATCCGCGCCACCCCTCGGCTTTGTGGCGAGCGAATCATGAACGGCCCAGGCGACAGCTGCAGGTGCCAGTTGGTCGTTTCCCCGGATCGAACGGTCGCCTGGGCCAGCCGATGTGGTGTATCCATCGGACTCCCGACGCAATACGTGCCGATCTCAGTCCGGCGAATCGATGGTACGGGATAAAAGCGAGCCTCAATCGCCTCATCGACATTGGCAGTAAACGGCAAGTTACAGGCCGGGCAATATCCCTCACTGGCGAGATCTTTCAAGTGGATCGCTTCGGCTTTCACCCCGCGACAGGACGGGCAGATCAGTTCCCAGCGCATCGAGAGAATGCCGGAAGTGGTCGCAAGCAGAAATGCCTCAATCGTCTCGCGTTCGCCGGTGCCCCACTCCCTGGCCAGCGCTATCGGTCGCATCCCTGCAACATCCTCGTCACCCATCTCCAGTAACCAGTCAACCAGTCTCCTGGCTGGCTCGGGCTTTGCCCCTTCGCGGATGAGTTGTTCGAGGATTCGCTCCGACGATGCCCGCACTGGCGTTCGCCCGAACGCCGGGGGATTCGCAAATGGTTGCGTCGCCTGACCTGACAGATATGAGGCGATCGTTTCGTACTGCTGTTGAGATCGACGCATCGCTCGTCGGGCGACGACGTATCGGATGAATGGTGTATAGACCGAGCGCCGGGGTGTAAATTCGGCGAACACCCGGATACGCGTTCGGTCGAAACCGTTGTCGTCCGGGGAAACTGGGTCGAGTTCTGACCCGCCGTAAAATCGAACAATCGGACCACGATCGTAATCGCGACGGACGCTGAAGTGGCGTGGGCGTTCCCAGGCGAACGGATGCTCGCGCCAGCGTGCATACGTCAGCCGGTTCACCAATCGATACTCGCCAGTAACGTCCTCACCGCCTTCGGGGCGCAGGACACGAGTGAACGTCGCCTTCGGTAGCCCGACTGCTCGATCCATTCGCTGTGTGTCGGCCACATAGCGCCACAATTGTTCAGGCGAATACGGGACGACCACCGAGTTCTCGACGACGATAGGACGATGCATTGCAACAACGCTTTTCTCGACCTGCGAGGTCAGGGATGCGGACACGTCCGATGTGACCAGTGTAGTACACGAGACTGCGTTTGAAGGTGGTTATCTCGCAATCAGCAGATCGTGGCGTCACTTCGATAAACGACGCGCCGCCGGTTTCTCCACCGGCGGCGCGATTGGAATCAAGGTGAAACTGTCAGGTATCTCAGTCGTCGGCTGCCACTGAGTCAGGGTCGTCCGTGTCGTCAGCGTCCGACGCTGCCTCATAAATAGCCTCGCCACGATGCAGCCGGATCGCGGTCTTTGCCGTTTGTAACATCGACCGTGACGTCGGCGCGTGGGCGGCCAAATAGCGTGCGACAGCGACGAGCACCCGGTTCGCCGCCATCTCGTCCTCGTCCTTCAATTCGTTGAATAGCGCAGTTCCGGCTTCCAGCATCTGATACGAGTGAAACTCCCCGTCTTCTCGTAACAGAATGTGACCGAGCGTCGCGATCAACGCTGACGGATCGTGACCCGAACTCAGATAGCGATGAACGACAAGCGCCGACTCGTTCACACGCTGTTCCTGGTCGGTCAGTTCCAGGAGCCGTTCGAGGAGCGCCCCGGCGTCGTCGGGTTCGCTGGTCGCTCGTCGATTCTCTGGAAGCCGTGCAGACGGCATATTCAGGAATCGGTCGAGATACAGCCGCATCGCGCCGTGGAAGATGCCCCGAGCCAATTCCGGGGACGGCGCTCGCTGCATCGATGCGTGCAATGCGTTCGCATAGGTGAAGGTATGGAGGACAGTGATCCAGTCGCTGAACTCGTTCGACGTGTGGAACTTTGCGACTCGCAGAGCCGCCGCGTACGATAGTGTTCGTGTCACACTCGTCAGCGGAGCGCCGGAGCGTAGCGCCTCAAGGAGCGCCGCCGCGATTGCGAACGGATCTTCCCCGAGCAGGACCTCACTCATCCGTTCATGCCCAGCCCAACCTGGGTTACGCGGTCCAGCCAACGCGCCATCAATGTCGCCCACGCTGTCTTCAACGAGTCTGACGAGGTCGACCGGATGACGCCAGGTGTTCAACTCCTCCGACCGGGTCGCATTGGTGATCGACGGAATCACGCTCGGCAGAATCTCGCCTGCACGATCCCAACCAACCCGATCCAGCATCTCACAGGCTTTGTTGATGAAGTCGATCGTGTGGCCGCCATCGAGGAACAGGTGGTCTGTCGCGGCTGCGAGGAGCATGTCGGCCAACGTCGGTGCATCGAGGCCAGCCTTGATCGCCGTCAGGAGCGCCCGTTCCGCGCCATCCCGGTCACGGACTTCAACGAAGCCCCGTAGCCAACTCTTCAACCGCTCTGGCTCGATGTCGGTCGTCGGCAACTCATCCAGTTGGAAGTGCGGCGCCTGGCCAGCGCAGTCACCCGCGACATGCACCAGCCCATGATAGAGTGCGAGAACACGGTCCTCGTGGTTCAGGTGCGGCAGCATGTTTGTCATCGCCGAGAGGATCGTTAACCCGGAGAACCAGCCTCGCTCACGATAGCGTGCCCCGAATGTCCCACCGACGTCGACGATCTCACCCGGATCAACACCGCCATCGACCAGCGCCAGCACCGACTTGACCATCAAGAGGTTGAGGTTCTGTTCCATCCCGTCGCGAAGACGACCCTTCCAGCGGGTTCGTTCATCCTCAACCGGCGGGGCCGAATCGACGAACACGACGCCATCTTCGACAATCACCGGGTACGCTCGAACGTCGTCCGCCCACGGATCGAACGTTCCACCGCTTTCCAGGTCGAAGCGTGCATGATGCCAGTGGCACGTCAGGATGCCGTCGCGGATACTCCCCTTATGCAGCGGAAAGCCCATATGAGGACACCGGTTATCGACAGCATACGGCCGTCCATCACTGATGAAGACGGCAATCCCATGCCGACCGCCTGAGACGACCGTCGGACTCTCAATTTCATCGACCCGACCGACCCGCACCAGATGTTCCTGTGTCGTTGCTGCTGTCACCGTCATCCGGTTCCTCCAGTCTTTCCACGACATACTGAGACTGCTGCTCATCGCTGATGATTGCCATCTTAGGGCGGTTGGCCGGGTTGAGTCATCGGAAGAATGTCGTACTCGGTGAAACTGATGCGACCAGTAATTCGATGCGCATGCTGTCATGCCCTGGATGCCGAAAAACGGACGATAGCAAACGACCTCCCTGCGCAGCGCCGAGCAGATGAGGCGTCCCAAACCATTCCTCTTGCGACTGACGGCAACATCCCGTACTCTCGCATGACATTGCTGTCGTGAGGAAAGGGGTTCCTGATGCCGGAACTGACTAACGCCGATGTCGTCGTCAGCGAACTCAAGAATCACGGCATTGGCACAATCTTCACAGTTTCCGGCAACCAGATCCTTCCATTAATCGACGCCGTGGGCCGAGCAGATCTCCGGCTCGTTCACATGCGCCACGAAACCGCTGCCGTCTACGCCGCTATCGCTGCTGCCGAACTGACTGGCCGGATGAGCGTTGCCCTTGTTTCTGCCGGGCCTGGCTTTCTTGCCTCGCTCCAGGGCCTCGGTGTGGCGATGAGTATGGAGTTACCAGTCCTCCTGCTGAGCGGCGCTCCGCCAGCAAGTCAGCGGGACCTCGGCGCGTTCCAGGCACTCGACCAGCAGACGATCGCCGCTGCCGTCTGCAAAGGGTCGTTCGAACTGACCGACGATGTCGCCTGCTCGGTTCATAACGCCTGGAACCTGGCCGTATCAGGTATTCCCGGCCCTGCGCATCTGGCGCTTCCCGCAGACATCCTGGCGGCACCGCGCACCCGCGATGAACAACCGCCTGCAGATCCGAGTCCGTGGCACTTCGATGAGGAAATGCTCCATCGTCTGGACGAAATGGCTGTCGCGCTCAGCAAGGCCGAGCGCCCACTTGTCATCTCCCGGCCATCAATCGCGCGCCTGGGCCGTGAAGATGCGTTGACCAAACTGATCGAGGCGCTTGGCATCGGAATCGTCGTGACAGAGTCGCCGCGCGGTCTCAGCGACCCGAAGTACGCCGATATCTTTTCGCGGATGAAGGAATCTGACTGTCTGTTGCTGGCTGGACCGGCTGACTTCGCTGCCGGCTTCCTTGACGAGGCGACAACTGGGAATCCGCGCGATGTTTTGCTGATTGACGCGCCGGGAGACCCTACCCCGCTCCGGATCGACCATCTCCACGTTCGCTCGAACCCACATCGCGCCCTGCGCTACCTCGCCGGACGGATCAATCGACTCGAACCCGTGGCCGACGACTGGTTCGCGCTCTGGCCGATTTCGGCTCCACTTCCCGCTGAGACGATGAGCGATCGGGGAATGCACCCGCTGGCCGTCAGCGAAGCGCTGCGGGCCGTCATCGAGCCGGACGACACGCTGATTCTCGATGGCGGCGAGTTCTGCCAGTGGATTCGCTACGGCTTACGAGACCTGCCCAACCGTCTGATCTGGAACGGGAAACTTGGCGCGATTGGCGGCAGCATCCCTATGGCGATCGGCGCAGCAATGGTTGCACCGGCGGGCCGTGTCTACGCGATTCTTGGCGACGGATCAGCCGGATACCACCTTTCGGAGTTTGAAACAGCGACCCGCGAAAATCTCGCATTCACGGTGATCATCGGCAACGACGCTCGCTGGGCCGCAGAGTGGCACATGCAGATCGAGCGCTACGGCCCAGACCGGACGTATTCCACAGACCTGACGTCGGCCCGTTACGACATCGCCGTCGAGGGTTTCGGTGGCGCGGGGATCCTTGTCGACGATCCTGATGGATTGCGCGACGCCCTCGACGCATCACTCATCTCGATGGATGCGCTCTGCATCAATGCCATCGTTGCTGCCGAGCGTAGCCCAGCGGTGGTGATGCACTAACCAGAGATATCTACACGCGTTCGATAACTGTCGCGATCCCCTGCCCGACGCCGATGCACATCGTCGCCAGCCCATAGCGACCGTTCGACGCCTTCAGATGGTGGACGAGCGTTGTGAGAATCCGCGCCCCTGAGCAGCCAATCGGATGGCCGAGCGCGATTGCTCCGCCGTTCGGATTCACGATCGCCGGATCGAGGCCGAGTTCCCGGATGCACGGAAGTGCCTGTGCCGCAAATGCCTCGTTCAACTCAACGGCATCGAGATCCTCGACCGACAGTCCGGCGCGTTCGAGTGCCTTCCGGCTGGCAGGGATCGGTCCAACGCCCATGTGGGCGGGGTCTACTCCCGCAATCGCCCCTGAAATGATGCGCGCTTTTGGCTTCAGGCCGAGGCTGGCAGCTGTTTCCCCGTCCATCACCAGCAATGCCGATGCACCGTCGTTGATTCCAGACGAGTTTCCAGCCGTCACCGACCCTCCCTCGCGGAAGGCCGCCCGTAGTTTCGTCAACGCTTCGATGGTCGTCTCAGGTCGAGGGTGTTCATCGCGAGATACGACCACAGGGTCTCCACGTCGCTGTGGGATCGTCACTGGAACAATCTCGGCGTCAAACGCTCCGGATTCCATCGCGGCTGCCGTCCTCCGCTGGCTTTCCAGCGCGAACGCATCCTGGTCTTCGCGCGCGACTCCCCACGTTTCGGCGACATTCTCCGCTGTCTCGCCCATGCTGTATGGGTGATGGAGTGCTGCCAGTTTCGGGTTAACGAAACGCCAGCCGATTGTCGTGTCTTCGATCGTGATCTGTCCGCGCGGGAAGGCGGTATCTGGCTTTGCCATCACGAACGGCGCGCGACTCATGCTCTCCGTTCCCCCGGCGATAAAGGCATTTCCTTCACCTGCCCGGATCGCCTGCGCCGCCGACAACACTGCCTGCATTCCCGAGCCGCACAGCCGGTTCACCGTCTGGCCACCGACCTCGACCGGCAGGCCCGCCAACAACGCAGCCATCCGCGCGATGTTGCGGTTGTCTTCACCTGCCTGGTTCGTGCAGCCGAAAATCACGTCTTCGATTCCGCCTGACTCGATGCCGGTTCGTTGAACCAGCGCCGAAATGACCAATGCAGCCAGGTCATCGGGCCGGACATCCTTCAACGCTCCGCCATACCGCCCAATCGGCGTCCTCGCCGCGTCAACGATCATCACGTCGCGCATTTCCGGCTCCCTTCGGTCGTTGTGACCATGCCAAGTTGCTGGTTTATCCCTTATCGGGATAGTACAGGATCGACCACCGTCGCAGGCAACGCGATACACCGCAACGAGAACGAGAACGAGAAAGCCGCCGGGGCTGTGACTGCCCTGGGCGGCTTTCTCGCTGTCTCGTCTTGGAAACGGGTGAGGATGCTCGAATCGTTAAAAACGCGCCGTTGGTGTTCCCGCCGTGAGCGCTTGATCCTTCTTGACGACCAGGGTCTTGGCAACCTTGTCACCGAGCCGCTGGTTCGTCGGCGATGTCCAGACGAGAATCGCGCCGATCAGATAGACGAACAGGCCGTCGACGATTCGCAACAGTGTGCGCACGATCGAGGTCTGCCAGTCCATCGCAGTGCCGTCAATCTTGACAACCTTCAGCCCCAACGCCAGCTTCCCAACGGTCCCGCCATACATCGTCTCCATCACGACATAGTAGGCAATACCGAGGATACCGACGAAACACGATCCAAGCGTGCCAAGCGCGAACCCTGCCCCTGACGTTTCTCCGGTCACGATAGCGACGATGAAACTCATGATCCAGAAGATGACGATATCAATAATCGTCGCCGCTGCCCGAATGCCGACACCCTGACCGGCGACAGTGCTCGAAGCCTGGGCTGATGAATCCATTGAGATACCTCTCACAATTCCACATCACACTGATCCAACAATTCTGGAACGCCGCCTTCGTACCCACGGTCAAGCGTTCGCGGCGCGATACCCTCTCCTCCTTACCCGGCACACGCGTACGACCGCACAGTTCCAGGTCGGTCAGCAAGGCGTCGACGCCAGGAATGTGCGGCTGTGGCTGATGTTCAATGTTCGTTGTTGCAGCGTAGCATGATTGCGTCTGTGGGGTCAATTAGGAGGAAGCTACGTTCTTGGGTATCCATATTGGCTAGGTGCTTCGACGCCTCATTCGAATGATCTCCGGGTTCCGAACCGCCTGGACAACTTCCGGTAATGACGCCCGTATCCCTTTACGAGCGCAATCGGCCCACTCCCGGCTTCGCCGTCACTGGCGATGATTGCTGGTCCTGGCAGAATCGTGTGCGCCAGCATCCGTGCTCGCTCGGAAGTCGATCGCGCCCAGATTGCATGTCGATCGAGCGCTGGTCGATCGTGACGTCCAGCCCAGGAAACGTGATACAGCGACACGGTTTCCGCCCAGTCGACCATCCCCAACGGCACGTGCGGCGCGAGCAGGTCTTTCAATTCCTGACATCCTGACTCCCCCGTCTCCTGTGCCGCCAGCGCAACGGCAGGAAAGACGAAACGCGCGTGGGCATTCAGACCAGCGTCTCGCGTCGCAAGATAGACCGGCATTGCGCCAACTCGCCCGATTGCTCGTGCCAGATCGATCAGATTGATCGCTCTCGCTGTCCCCTCCAGCGCGGAGATCGACGCATGAACGGCAAGATGCAGCGCCATCGCTCGATCCGACGGAACTTTCCAATCAGCTCGCTTGTCAGGATCCCTGAGCAGATTCGCCGTCAGATTCCACGAGAAACCGCGAAACATTTCGACGACCGATCCATGGACATCAACGTCGCGTGGGTTGTCAGGGTGTTCGCCATCCCCAATCACCAGCGGAGGTCCTGGTGCACACGGCGTGTAGGCCCGGTGTTTCCAAGACACACTGTCCAGACAGTAACCCACGTGCGCGAGCGCGAGGTTCACGTCGAGCGACCGTGTCTCCCCTTCAGGCACCAGCAGATCAAGATCGGCGAATGGCCGCCAGACGACCGACTCAACCGATTCAAGGAGGAATGCCGCGCCTTTGATCGGCATCGCCCGAAAGCCGCGTTCGTCGAGTGCCGTCAGCATTTCCAGGAGTTCGACGCGCATTCGCGTCAGTCGCTCCCGATTGCGTTCGACCTGACCAGCCAGCCATGAGTCGATCTCATCGTTCGCAGAGCTCGCTCCCTGCTGTACCCGGAGTCCGAGAAATGGGCCGACTCCATGAATACTGGCTGCTTCCTTGAATGCC
>JBGSWU010000067.1:0-4170 GCA_041751795.1 Thermomicrobiales bacterium | reverse complement strand
CGCCGACCGGGCCGAGGCCGAGGTTGTGAAAGCGCTGGAACGACTTCACGACGGCTTCGGCGTCGCATGGACTGCCGTCATGGAACGTCACGCCCGCTGGAATGGTGAAACTCCACTCGGTCTGGTCAGCATTCGATTCCCACGATTCGGCAAGCATCGGTTCGTACTCGAAGGTGTCGCTTCCACTCAGGCGCAACAACATCTCGTACGTTCCAAAAAAGATCGCGCTGGCATCAGAGTCATACGCCGAGTGTGGATCGAGGTCCGGGATGCTTCCCGTCTGGATGATATTGAGCGTTCCGCCACTGACCGCGGAGCCGCCACTCGATGGAGATCCACCACTCGCCTCGGTGCTGGCCGCGCCAGCTGCCGTTGGCGTCGAACCAGTGTCCCCCGACGCACTTGTCGAGGCCGCGCCGCTATCACTGGAATCGTCGTCATCGTCGTCACTCCCGCAGGCCGCCAACAAGCCGCCAATAGCGGGTATCGAGAGACCAAGCATGGCACCCCGGCGAAGGACCTGGCGACGACTCATCCGTTGGTCGCTGATGTCGCCGAGCAGTTCTGCGAAGTCGTCCTTGGGAGACCTGGGTGTCCGGCTAGAACCGTGTACCACGAGTACGTTCTCCTCTTCAGCACCGTCTATTCACGACGGTACCATCCAACAATCCATCGACAGATCAGCCGGTGTCCTGTCGGACCCGATCGGCGCCCATCAGATGGTCCACCCCAGTGTCGAACGAGACTGCCTCTCGCTAGCGTCTTACGGAACTATCTACGTCCCCGGTTTCACCTCGGACGTATCGAGACCCCGTCGAACAGACGGGTTAGCGTCCGGTTTCCCCATCCGGCTTCAATCCGTCGGTCAAGTTCCGCAATGAACACCCACCAACATAGTACCTGCAGGCCATTTCGACAAGAGGGAGTAATCAGAATCAGGGACCACACATGAAGCGATCCCTGATTCAAAGAATGATCCGTACATCGTCAACCAAACGAGGTGTTCTGGTGCAGCGGGTGTCTACATGAAGATGTCCAGCGGCAAGAGAGCGCTGACGATGAAGTTGGGCACATCGACGACCTGTGAAATACGGAGATCGACGGCGACTGAGCAGATGGCATAGGCCTGTTGCCGGTCATAACCGCGCGTGCCGAGATAGTCGATCATCGACAGCAGGGCATTCCTGGCAGCGAGTGTCAGATCCTCCGAGCGATTCTCGCCGTCTTCGGTCACCGAGTATCCGGTTGTGGCGTAAAAACGCTTCGGGGCGGCCAGTTCCGGCTCATTGAAATAGGTATCGCGAAAGAAGTGGAGGGAGCGGATGTTCTGGCGCTTCGCCTCGCCTTTGTGCAGTTTGAACGACACATGGACCCGGCTACGCATTTCGATCCCGGTTCCGCACGCCTCGCAGTCGCCCATTGCGAAGTGAACATCGCCGGTTGAGAACAGCGCGCCATCGGCATAAACCGGTAGCAACACGCTCGCGCCCGGCGTGATCTGCTTGATGTCGATGTTGCCGCCAACCTCGCGAGGCGGAACGGTCCGGAGCGCCTCATCACCGAGATTCGCTGGTAGCGCACCATCAGACATCGGCATCAGGACGGCGCCACCGCGTTCGAGCAGCGCACCTTCCCTGGCGAGAATCTGCTCACGCAGTACTTTTGACGGTGCCAGCCCAAGCACACCCGGGTGTGCTCCATAGCGCATCCTTACACCCGGCAGTTCGGGAGATTCAGCGTAGTTGCCGGTGATGTCCCAATGTACGAGGTAGGGATCTGGGAAAAGATCGCGGAGAAAGCCGAACCCCGGCACCTGAGCGGTGTAGCCGTGATTCCCCCAGGGATCGGCCTCAATGTCGAGGAGTCGCACTTCGAGCAGGTCACCCGGCTGCGCGCCTTTGACGTAGACCGGCCCGGTCAGCGGGTGAACAGGTCCAAGGTCGAGGTTGCCACAATCGGCGTGCTTCATCTCCCGGACTACCTGGGTATCGAAAGCATCCATCGTGTCGATCACAACCAGATCACCCGGCTCGACCTCAAGTACCGGCGGGATGTCCTCGTGCCAGCGATTGTGGCCAACCGCGCCCTGTTTCCCTAACGGCGTCCACGGATCAATCTGAATGTGGTGTGTTCTGGCAGGCATTCCCGGCTCCCTTCGCGTTCCATTCGTCATCACCGTCGCGACAGTGTAGCGCAGAATCTGACCTGAAATGCCCCGGCAGCAGCTGGCTTCTCAGACAGCAGATTGCACCGACCGTGGCACAATGCCAGACATGGAAAACGCAGCCAATACCACCCATGCGACGTTGATTTCGGATCCCGCACCACCAGTAGACGACCCCATCCTGACCCGCGATTTCATCCTCACCTGCTGTGGCGGGTTCGTGCTGTTCTCGTCGTTTCTGTTGCTTCTCGCGATTCTTCCGCTGTACCTTAAGAACGACCTTGGTGGCAGCGACGCCGAAGTTGGATTAATCATCGGTGTGTTCGCATTTGCGGCGCTGTTTCCTCGTCCTTTCATCGGCAGGGAAATCGACCGGGGCGGAAGCAAACGCTTTCTGATCGCTGGAGCGTTGATCTTCATCGTATCGTCGCTCCTCTATCTCGTCGCAACGACGATCCCGCTGCTAATGGGTGTGCGCGTGCTGCATGGCCTGGGCATGGCGTGCTTCCACACGGCGGCGTTCACATTCATCGCTGAACTCGCGCCACCCTCGCGCCGAGGGGAAGCGATGGGCATCTGGGGAATGATGTCGACGATCGCGACGGCGATCGCTCCCTATGGTGGTTTGCTGTTGCGAGACGCATTCGGCGACAACATCGTCTTCATGACGGGAGCAGGTTTCGCGGCGTCAGCGCTCGTCCTGATCTGGTTCGTCCGTGAGCCTGCGCGCGAGGTTGCCGCACCCGGCAGTAACGTCGGAGGCTTGATCGAACCGAGCGTCTTCATGCCGGCATCGATCGTCCTGCTCGTGACACTCGTGTATGGCGCAACCCAATCGTTCATTCTGCTGTACGCAGATGAGCGGGAGATTGAAGCAAAAGGACTCTATTTCACCGCGTTTGCGATCGCCGTCTTTCTGTCGCGACTGTTCGGCGGTCGGCTGGCTGACCAGCGAGGGCGCTGGGCGGTTATCGTACCGGCCCTCGTGCTGATGGTAGTCGCTATGGTGATCCTCTCCGTGGCCAGCAGTCTTGCATTATTGCTACTCGTCGGAGCACTGTTCGGGCTAGCCTTCGGCGCAGCTCAACCGGCGTTGACAGCGCTCGCAATCGACCTCGTCGCTCCCGCGCGCCGAGGGGCAGGGATGGCAACATTCACTTCGGCATTCGAAGCTGGAATCGGGAGTGGGGCGATCGTCATGGGGATCGTCGCAGCCCAGGCTGGGTACTCGACGATGTTCGCGATCTGCGCCGTCTTTCCGGCGATTGCCGTTATCCTCGGCTTGAGGAATCAGTCAGCCACTCGGCGGCGAGGATAACGCTATGGATATCACCACAACGACACTCGGATTCAGCACCGTTCAAGACGGATGGGAACGCGTCATCGCAGGCAGGCAGTTGACGTTTCGTCGTGTTCGCGTCCGATCCGACTTCGAGCAGTGCGAACGGCTTCAACTCGAAGTGTTCGGTGTCTCCGAACACGACCTGGCGTCATTCTCGATCCTTGTCATCATTCCAAAGACCGGTGGCGAGGTTCTCGGCGCGTTCGATGGCGAGCGGATGGTTGGCTACATTCAGGGATACGGCGGGTACGTCGAGGGTGCACCACGACTGATCTCGGACCTGATGGCCGTCGAGCCTGAGTATCGCGGCGGTCTCGGCTACGCGCTGAAAATTCTGCAGGCAGCGGTTGCGCTGGAGGCCGGTTTTCCTGAGATTCTCTGGACGGTTGATCCACTCCGGGCAGCGAACGCCCGGCTCAACTTCGAGCGGCTAGGCGCGTGTGCCAACGAATACATCGAGAATTTGTACGGCGACGATTTCGCCGAAGGGCTCTACGGCGGGATGCCAAGTGACCGGCTGGTCGTCTCCTGGCTACTGACCGAGGAACGCGTCCGTCAGCGCCTCCTGTCTGGCTATCAGCCACTCGCCCCGGATGCACTTGACCGTGCCCCCGACTTCAACAACGATGGTGCAAACCGTGCCCGAGTCGCGATCCCTGCCGAC
>JBGSWU010000066.1:0-4585 GCA_041751795.1 Thermomicrobiales bacterium | reverse complement strand
TCAGGAGTCATGAGGTCGGCGGTCTTGAAGCCGTGTGTCTTTGCAAACAGTTCCGCGCCCTCGCCGACGAGGAGAACGTGTGGGGTTTCTTCCATGACCTTGCGCGCGATCTCGATCGGGTTGGGGTACCCCTTGATCGCGCCAACGCCTCCGGTGGCCAGCGTT
Organism: Thermomicrobiales bacterium; assembly: GCA_041751795.1. Classification (GTDB taxonomy): domain Bacteria; phylum Chloroflexota; class Chloroflexia; order Thermomicrobiales; family CFX8; genus JBBECJ01. The sequence goes on along the minus strand of JBGSWU010000066.1, from coordinate 4,420 downwards.
CGACCATCCATGATCGTCGCATCGAGTTCGACTTCTCCGAGGATATTTGGGACGCCGCCAGAACCGACCCCCTGGTCGTCGAGGTTGTCTTCAACGCAACGGACAGCGGCAATTGCTGCGTCCATCGCCGTCCCGCCCTTGCGTAGGATTTCGATTCCAGCGCTGAAGCCCACTCGGGCATTAGCGCTACCGGCCAGATACCCAATCTTGCTGCTGGTTGCCATTGGTGTTGTGAGTCCTTCCCAGTTTGCAGATGGTGCCGAATTACAAACCTGATGTACAAGCGCCCAATCTTTTGGGTTTCGTCGCTATTGCGCAGTCGGTGACCACAATGATCGTGCCGGGCTGACATTGAATTCTTAGCTGTTTGATCAGTGGTCGCCTACAGCGACGGTTCTGCGACGGAATCATTATCTCGCCCTGTCATTCTGAGCCGCAGCGAAGAATCACTCAGCGCCAACCAATGGACATTGCCGAGTAATGAAGCGGAATACCCCGTCGAGACAATCCTTCCATAGATACCAGGCGATTCTTCGCTGCGGCTCAGAATGACAGGACGAGATATCCAATTCAACTCGACGCTATCACGGTGGCCGACGACAATCCGGGATGGATTGCAGTGTGAGAATGCCAGGACTCTCTCGGAACTCAGCCTCCGATCACGATCGCGTTGAGGCTGGCCTCTGAGACGAGCTTGTTGAAGGCTGGCACGTCGCTGTCAATCGTCTTCTTGATGGAGTCGATCTGCTTGTCGATGCGTGCCGACACGTCCGCAACGGCGTCGTGAGCCTGCTGCGTCGGTGCCATGTCTGCGCTCGCGATCGCGGTGGCGATTCGAACCAGCTTGCTGTTGAGCATGACCGGGTAGTGCAGGGTGTCCTTTGGACTGTTGGCTTTCACCTGGATGAGTCGCTCTTCAGCCGATGCCAGCTTGTCCTTGAGTGCATTCGCTGCTTTCACGAGTTCCGACTCGCTTGACGAGCCTTTCGCGCGCTCAACCCAGCCATCAACCTGCTCGCGGATACTCCGGACGCGGTTGATCGCGTCGTTCGTTTCGCTGAGCGTGTCGCGAACCTGAAACAGGAGATCGAACTGCTCCTGGAACTCGTCAGGCGTCGTTTCGTGACGTGGATCGGGGACGATTTGGAACGTTTGTTCGTGGGTGTCGCTACCAACGGTCAGACGCATCCGGTACTCGCCTGGGACGACTCGAGGACCAGTCGTCGCAGGCTGGTCTCCGCCCTTCGCATCGAGCTTTGTCGCCTCGGCCACCCGCATGTCCCAGACAAAGCGATTGAGTCCGGCAATAGCGGGGATCTTCGGTGTTTTGTCACCAGCGCCGTTATCCTCGCCGTTGTCGGTCTTGCTCTTGAAGGTACGGATCTCGTTTCCACCCCCGTCGAAGATTGTCAGGCTGACGTCGCTGGCTGGTTTGTCGGCCAGCCAGTAGTAGATGACGACACCGTCATCGGGGTTCTGTCCGGCATCGAGGAACCGACGACGCGGGTTGCCGAATTGATCCTTCGTCGAGACATACGTCTGAACGATGCCGGAAACGAAGAGGTAGTTCTTCCCTTTTACCTCGGTGTTGCCGAACCCGGTCAGTTTCCGCGATCGAATCGTGTCCTTTGGCTGAAACAGGTGGGACGCTTTCGGCGCGCTGCCGGAACCGGCCATCTGGCGGATGATCGTTAGATCGTCGAGGATCCAGAACGCGCGACCGTGGGTGCAGATCAGCAATTCGTCGTCCTTGACGATCAGATCGTGGATCGGAACGACTGGCAGATTTCCGCCAAGTCGCTGCCAGTTTCCACCGTCGTCGAACGAGACGTAGATGCCGGTTTCCGTTCCGGCGTACAACAGCGCCTTGCGGGTTGGATCCTCGCGGATGACACGGGTGAAATCGTCGCCTGGAATGCCGTTGGTGATCTTCGTCCACGTTTTGCCGTAATCGGTCGTTTTGTACAGGTAGGGCTGGAAATCGTCGCTCTTGTACCGCGTTGCGGCGAGGTAAGCGGTACCCGCGTCATGTGACGAAGCCTCGATGATGCTCATGAGCGCCCAGTCGGGAATCGTCGAAGGCGTGGCATCTTCCCAGGTCGTTCCGCCGTCGCAGGTGATATGAACTAGGCCGTCATCCGAACCAGCCCAGATGATGTTTGCATCGAGCGGCGACGGGGCGATCGTGAAGATCGTTGCGTAGACCTCGGCACCGGAGTTGTCTTTGGTGATCTTCCCACCCGATGCGTGCATCGTTTCGGGATCGGCGCGGGTCAGGTCGGGCGAGATGACCTCCCAAGCGCGGCCATCACTGGTCGAGAGATGGATGACGTGCGACCCATAGTAGACGACGTTCGTATCGTGCGGGGAAAAGATCATAGGCGACGTCCAGTTCGTGCGGTACTTGAAGTCTTCCGAACCGTAGCCGCGTGTGCTTTCCGGCCAGACGGCGATATCGAGTTCCTGCTTCCGCTCATGGTCGTACCGGGTCAGAATTCCCTGCTGCGCCCCAGCGAGAATGACGTTCGGGTTGTCTGGACGGACGGCAATGTACCCTGACTCGCCGCCGCCGATCTCGTACCACTCGGTCATCGTGATCGCGTCGTTATCAGAGCGACTCGCGATCGACATCGAGGTGTTGTCCTGCTGGGCGCCGTAGACGCGGTACGGGAACCGGTTGTCGGTGGTGGCGTGATAGAACTCGGCGGTCGGCTGGTTGTAAATCGTTGACCAGCTCTCGCCACCATTGAGCGAGACGCAGGCTCCTCCGTCGCCACCGAGGATCATCCGCTGGGTGTTGGTCGGATCGATCCACAGATCGTGGTAATCGGCGTGGGGACCGGCCATCACGTGGTAGTTCTTGCCACCATCGACCGATCGCCAGATCTCGAAGTTGAGCACCCAGAGCGTGTCGGCGTCCTGCGGGTCGGCACGGATGTGGTTGAAGTACCACGGGCGACCAGTCAGGTTCGTGTCGCTCGTGAGGTGCTGCCACGTCGCGCCGTAATCCTCGGAGCGATAGATGCCGTTCTTCTGGGATTCCGGCTGTGATTCGACGATGGCCCAGAGCCGACCTTCACGAGCGGAAATGGCGACTTCCATCTTGCCCTTGTCACCATCGGGCATCCCGGGTTTGTCGTCCAGACGTTCCCATGAGTCGCCACCGTCGGTTGACTTGTAGATGCCGCTGCCGGGGCCGCCGCTATCAAGATAGTACGGGCCACGCTGGGCGTCCCAAAAGCAGACATAGACGACCCTCGGGTTGTGCGGGTCGAGCGTTACAAAATTCGCGCCAGCCCGTTCGGAAATGTAGAGGATTCGGTCCCAGGTTGTGCCGCCGTCCTTAGAACGGTACAGTCCGCGATCGCTGCTTGGTCCCCAGGCTCGACCGAACGCGGCGACGTAGACGAGATCCGGGTTAGTCGGGTGGACGGCAATACGCCCAATATTCTGAATCTGCCCCAGTCCGACGTTCGCCCATGTCTGGCCGCCGTCGGTCGATTTGTAGACGCCGTCACCGTGTGAGACGTTGCCGCGAATCGTCGATTCACCCATTCCGACGTAGATGACGTTTGGATCGGACGGCGCAACGGAAATCGCGCCGACTGACGCCCGTTTGAAGAACCCGTCCGAAGCATTTTGCCAGTAGGTTCCGGCGTCATCTGATTTCCATACACCACCGCCGGTCGTCCCCATGTAGAACAGGGCTGGATTGGTGGGGTGGGCGGTGACGGTGATGCACCGACCGCCGCGTGTCGGCCCGATATTGCGGAAGTCCAGCGAACTCAGGACCTTGTCCATGCTCATTCCCCTCATAGCCGAGATACATTGCTGGAGCGCAGTGTAAACGAGATGATGTAGCGGTAAAGATCGTCAGCCGACCGTTGTCGGTGCTGACGATCTTTCGACCATCTGTCGTTTTGTGTGCTATGCCAGCCAGCTCGCTGGCTCGTAGAGCGCCGAGCGTAGCCCCGACCAGAGGTTTCGATACTTGTCCCAGGGATTGTCGCCGTGGATCTTGACGGTTACACCGTCAAGTCGCTCGATGCCTTGAGTTCGACTGGCGCGCTCGCACTGGGCCATGCTGAAGAACGTCACCTCAAGATCAAATGGCTGGCCTGGGTCGTACACCTTCGCCGAATTCAGGTTCCCCAGCGCCTTTTCAGCGGCCGCCGTGATGGCTGGTCGTGTTGTCGCGGCTGGGTAACAGATGGCGGCATTGCGGCCCGTTGCCTCCTTGACGGCGACCGTTTCAATTCCCTCGCCGAGAAAGGTGGTGGCTTCGGCCATCGTCGTCGTGTCGCCAGTTACCATCACGACCGGGATTCCTAACGACCCAAGGATCGCGGCATTCAGCCCTGTCTCGCCGTGTGGACGGCCATTGATCCGCAGTTCGTGGATGGCGATACCAGCGATCGTG
>JBGSWU010000065.1:0-4568 GCA_041751795.1 Thermomicrobiales bacterium | reverse complement strand
TGATGATTTCCACCGCCTCGCCCAGGATGGTGAGATTCGCCAAGCCGAGGAAGTCCATCTTGAGCAGACCAATTTCGGCCACGCTCTCCATCGTAAACTGGGTGGTCGGAAGCGCGCCAACGTCGCCACGGGCTGGCCGTTGTAACGCGACATGCTCAACCAAGGGATCGGCACTGATGACGACGCCAGCAGCGTGCGTACCTGCGTGTCGCGAAATCCCTTCAAGCCTTCGCGCGTTGTCAATTAACGTTTTCGCGCGATCGTCTGCTTCATAGAGCGATCGAAGTTCGGTGCTCTCAGTCAATGCACGATCGAGTGTCATGTTGAGCGTCGTTGGAATCAGTCTCGCGACACGGTCGACGTCGCTCGGTGTCCAGGCAAGGGCGCGGCCAACGTCGCGAACGGACGCCTTCGCCCCCATCGTTCCAAAGGTAATGATCTGGGCTACCCGGTCGTGACCGTACTTCTTCGCGACGTAATCGATCACTTCCGCTCGGCGATTGTCGGCAAAGTCCATGTCGATATCAGGCATTTCGCGACGTTCGAGGTTCAGAAATCGTTCGAAGACGAGCCGGTACTCGATAGGGTCAATATCGGTGATACCGAGCGTATAGAGGACGATGCTAGCGGCTGCCGACCCGCGAACGCCGAAGGGGATATTGTTGTCGCGAGCGAATTGCGCGAAGTCGCGCACAATCAGCATATAGATACCGAAGCCGGTTTGCTCGATAACGTGGAGTTCGTACTCCAATCGCTGGCGCACCTCGTCGGTAATTTCTGGATAGCGCTCGGCCAGCCCCTGCCAGCATAGATCAGCCAGGTACTGCTGAGCGGGAATGCCATCCGGTATGCCTGGATCGGGCATATGCAGTCGGTTGAAGTCAAGTTCAAAGCCACACCGCTCAGCAATTCGAACCGTGTTGGACAATGCATCGGGCACGTCGCCAAAAATCGACGCCATCTCGCTCGGCGATTTGAAATAGAGCTGATCGGACTCCATCTTCATACGCTTGGGATCATCAAGCGTCGTGTTGGTTTGGATACAAACGAGCAAATCCTGGATCGGCGCATCTTCACGGTTCACATAGTGGACGTCGTTCGAAGCGACAAGCGGCAGATCCATGCGTCGCGCCAGATCGATCAGTTGTCGATTCACACGCTGCTGTTCAGCCATGCCGTGGTCCTGGATCTCAAGATAGAAGTTATCCGGACCAAACATCTCGCGGAGCGTGCTCGCAAGGTGTTCGGCTTCGTCATCACGTCCGTCGAGATATGGGTTTGCCACCGGGCCACCGAGACACGCAGACGTACAAATGATGCCCTCGTGTAGTTCGTTAAGCATGTCGAAGTCGACACGGGGACGGTAATAGTAGCCATCGATGCTGGCACGGCTGGAGAGTTTCAGAAGGTTCCGGTATCCGCGCTCATTCTCGGCCAGAAGAAGCAGATGGTAGTTCTTTCGAGTTCGTGCATCGATCCCGTCAGGAGCCAGATACGCTTCCACACCGATGATCGGGGACAGATCGTTGGTTTTTGCCGCCTTGTACCAGTCGAGTGCACCGTACATCACGCCGTGATCGGTGATCGCGACATGTTGCATGTCGAACTCGCGCGCCTTCGCCATGTAGTCGTCGATGCGACCCAGCCCGTCGAGTAACGAGTACTCGGTGTGCAGGTGCAGATGGACGAATGACGACATGAATTCCTCCAAATGAATGAGGCGGACTGATGCTGCACGAAGCCGACTGTATCGTCCGTCGTCGAATCAACCGTACGTACGCAGAAGAGACATGTACGTACTAGCGTGCTCGTCTAAGGATAAGACACAAACCGGCGGCTGACGAGGGTCAGCCGCCGGTTTGTTTAACCAATGCGTGATTCAGGCGGCAGCAATCGAATCGTGCAGCGAGCCCGAGCGATTTGGAGCAGTCGCCGCACGTTGGGCCTGCCGAACGAGCAGCGAAATCATGTGTCGCACGTCGTCGCGGACGTCAGCTGGCACTGCTCGATCCTGCAGCAGCCCCAGAACTTCCGACAACACCGGCTCACTGGCGAACAGGTTCTCGATTCGGCCAGGCATGAACCCGGCAGACGCCAACAACGCATCCCGCTCTCCGTCGTCGAGACCCATCGCCTCAGCCAATTTGGCGACCGCGTCACGAGTCGGCATTCTCGTTCCACTCTCCAACCGCGACACATAGGAGTGATCAAACCCGGCTGCCTCGGCCAGACGGCTCTGAGACAATCGGCGGCGATCGCGGAACTCGCGAAGAAGCGGGGCAAACGTCACCGAATCGAGTTGTTCAGCGCGCGCGTGCTGGAGATCAACCATTTCCTAACTCCTCATCATCCAATGTGTCGCGCGACCCAACCTCGCCACTGAGCCGTTTGGTGCGAACGAACGCGTCATCCGTCGTCCCACATAGACTAACACTAACGTGACACGAGGTCAAGACCTGAAGTTGGATATCCACAGAACCGGTTATTGCAACTGTATTGAGACATGTTTCCGACAGTGCCGATATCGAACTGTGCAAACGGTGTTCATTCCCGAGACTGCTATACTGCGCCGTCGCGTTATGACCTGAGGCGACGCGAAAAAGCGACACAGTGGGGTTGGGAATGGAACGGAAAATCGCCAGTACGCCGATTCGAGAGTTTTATGATCAGATTGGAGATCCAGGCATATTCTGCGGCGGCGGAAGCGTCGCAGCTCTCAGCGCGGCTGGAGCGGCAGCGACGGCACTGCTCGTGATGCGCCTCAATGTAAAGCGGCGCTCGAATGCCGAGAACCGCGATGGGATACAGGCAGCGATCGACACAATGGAGTCTCACATCGACGCCTTCTATGCGGCTGCTGATGATGACATCGCGACGTTGGACGAACTTCTTGTCGCCCAGCGAGCGATGCGAACCGGTGGAAGCCAGGATGATTATCTCGCCGCGCTTCGAAAAGCCGCGGAATCACCTCTTAATATGGCCGAGATGATCGTGAATCTTCTCGACGCTGTTACTGATCAGCTTCCTATATCGACCCGATTCACCGTTAGCGATCTGGGAGCTGCTGCTGTTCTCGCGGACGGCGCCGGACGTGCAGCCCTGCTCACTGCCGAAGTCAACATCGCCCTGTTGAGGGAAGCTGACGGCGCCGATGTCGACGCCGCACGCGCGATGGAACGTCGCCGTGCCGATCTTCGACAACAGATAATTGATCGGTCGGACAAGATCGAATCGGTCACGAGACGAGTCCTCCAGGGAGCAATCAATTGACAGCGCACATGCTTGACGGTCGACCTGTTTCACGTGTGCTAAGAGAACGGGCGCGTGACGAGTTGTCGCGATTCCAAAGCGTGTACTCGATCACGCCAAGCTTGGCGATCGTCCTGATCGGTAATGATGCGAGCGCACACGCCTACCGTGACGCTATTGTGAAGGCCAGCGCCGGTGTGGGGATACCGGCTCGCGTTATCAGTCTGAGTGGGACCGTCGACCAGCGGACGATCAATAGCGTGATCAATGATCTGAACAGCGACGACACAGTTCATGGGATCCTTGTTCTGCAACCCCTTCCGCCCCATCTGTCGCGCGTTGAAATCGCAGATATCATCGATCCAATGAAGGACATTGACGGGATCACAACACACAACGCCGGGAGACTCTTTCACAACGATCGAGACGTGCTCGCGCCTTCCACCCCGGCTGGTGGAATGGCGCTGTTAAAGCACTATCAGATTGTCATGGCGGGAAAACATGCCGTTGTTATCGGCCGAAGTCCGGTCGTCGGTAGACCGATGGCCGCGATGCTACTCGCAGAACACGCAACGGTGACCAATTGCCATTCGCGAACGCCTGATATCGCCCGGTTCACCCGCCAAGCGGATATCGTCGTGTCAGCGGTCGGAAAGCCGCACACTGTCCGTGGGAACATGATCATGCCTGGCGCTACCGTCATCGATTTCGGTGTCAACTTCGTCGACGGAAAAATGACCGGTGACGTCGACGCAGAGAGTGTGATGCCGGTTGCCGGCGGACTGACGCCTGTCCCGGGTGGGACGGGCAGGGTAACAACGTCAATCCTTCTTAGAAACACGATCAAAGCTGCGACGCTGCGTGTGCAGCGCGCGGCAGACGCGGAATCGGCACGTCACGATATGGTTCACGTGCCGCGAGTTGGAGCTAGTGATGCTGACTGACATCGAGATTGCGCGACAGGCAGACATTCGACCGATCACGGAGATCGCCGCTGCGCTCGGAGTGCACGACGAAGACCTGGAACCGTATGGGCGAAGTAAAGCGAAAATCTCCCTCACTGCTCTTGATCGGGACACTGGCCGGGAGCGTGGGAAGTACGTCGTCGTCACAGCAATCACGCCAACTCCGCTTGGAGAGGGCAAGACGACAACGACCGTCGGGTTAGGTCAAGCGATGAAACACATTGGAGAGAACGCGGTTATCGCCGTTCGACAACCATCGTTGGGTCCAGTGTTCGGCATCAAAGGTGGCGCTGCCGGTGGCGGTTATGCGCAAGTCGTTCCAATGGAGGAACTCAATCTGCACCTGACCGGCGA
>JBGSWU010000064.1:0-15094 GCA_041751795.1 Thermomicrobiales bacterium | reverse complement strand
GCGATGGCGTCGACTACGGCTTCGGTGGCGCGCAGTTCTTCAGCGCGTTCGGCGCTCGTGAGAGGGGCTGCTCCGGTGGACCTTCCGGTCCACGAGCGGTGCGTTTCGGTGTGGTTGATGAGGGTGTGACCTTCGTTGACGATGCGGAGTACGAGGTCTGGATTATCCTCGGCCCAGTTCGCGGTCATCCCGAACGTGGCGACAACCCGCTCCGCTTGAAGGGTGTCCAGGATGTCGGCAGCGTAGCCTCGGTCTGCCCCGGCATCGAAGGTAAGGGCGACGATCAACGCATCGGTGTCGGCGGTGCGGATGGTGATGAACGCCTGCTCGAGGGGCTTCGTGCTGACTGCAGTTGGTGTTGGTGGCTCCGGCGTCGGCGTGACGGTAGGTTCGGGTGTCGGCGTGAGAGTGTTGATTGGCTGGGTAGTTGGCGTTGCGGACGCGGTGGATGTTGCGGTCGGCGGCAGGGTTGTCTGGGTGACGGTCGGTTCAGCGGTTGGTTGGGGAGTGTCCGCCGGTGGTGTTGCCGGCGCAGTCGACGCTGATGGGGATGTTGCCGTTGCATTCGAAGCCGTCGGGGACGGTGCGTCACTTTCTTCAGGACCTGAGCAGGCGCTGACGATGGGGAATGTCATCGCGACAAGGATCAGGAGCAGGACGGAACGAAGCGACATGGCAGATCACTCCATCGTCGATGCCGGGGTGTCCGGCGTGAAGCGAAGGCACAGCGCGCTGCCTTCCGCAGGTGAGAATCCCGTCTGGGGAGTTGGGTTACTCGCGATGGCGGTCTGGCGGAACCGTATCAACCTGGTGGGTGCTGTCGATGGTCGTCCCGAAGCCAGGAGAACGTGACGGCTTCGGGACGGAGTGCCTACAACCCGATTGCGCTGAACGCTTCGGCGTAGAGGATGGGTTGGGACGTGTCGTCGAGGTCGATGCCCGCAGCGAGGCTGGCTTCAAGCGCAAGCCACTGGAGCGGGATGGCGGTCAGGATTGGCGTCAGCGCTTCGACGGTCTCGGGGAGCGGTGTGTGCCAGCGAGTACCATCTGGCTTACCGCCAATCTTCCAGCGAGCGAAGCCGATCGCATTTGAGACGACGGCGAGATCAGCCTGACGGTCATCGGCGGCACCAATCGGGGCGAGCTGGATGAGGAGGTCATCCGGTCGCAAGGCGAGCAGGCCGCCGTGGATCGCGTCTTCGAGGTGCATTCCTTCGCAGGGCATATGCGCGAGCGTCTTGAGGAGAAGGGCTCCGGCACGGGCCGCGCCCGCGTTTCCCCCTGGGCCAACGATCAGCGCACGTTGCGGCGACTCTGTGGTTGCTGTCGCAACATCCCTTGCAGTTTCACGCGTGGCAAGCATCGTTCGGGTCATTTCCGGGAGGCTGGCGACGAAGGCTGCGAGTCGGGATTGCGGCTCACACCGAGCGGCGACGGCTGCGAGAATCGCGAGCGATGCGGTGAACGGTGCGGCTGCGGTGTCCTCGTCACGGCCATGGGTGGTATCGATGCGGACGTCGGAGCCGCGCATCCCGTCGGGCTGATCGGAGACGACGATGGTTTTCAATCCGGCGTGAATGGCACGCTGGAGAACGCGGGCGGTATACGCGTTAGTTCCCCGGTGAGCAAACACGAGCAGGAGATCGCCAGGATCGAAACTGGTCGGGTAGCTGGCGACATCGAAGGCGTGCGCAGCGCGAGCGTCGATGCCGATTGTGCGGAGGATCTGCTCAGCTACCTGGGCGGTCGTAGCGCTGAGTCCGACGCCGCAGAGACGAACTCGTCGAGCACCTGCGATGAGCACGGCAGCATCACGGATGCCATCGAAGTTGGCCGTGATCGCCTGTGAGATCGCATCCGGCTGGCCGGTGATTGTTGATTCAAGTCGGTCGAGGCCGCGCTCACGATCGATTCCAGGTGTTGGTTGGGTCATCCGCATATCCTCAGTTCCGGGGCACAAACGGCCCGGCATAGAGCCGGGCCGATGGTTTTACGTTCTGATACTTCGTCGTCCGATCAGTTACCAGATGCCAAGCTCATCGCGGGCGTCTTCGCTCATCATCGCGGGAGACCACGGCGGCGACCAGACGATGCGAACCTGGACTTCTCCAGCGCCATCCATCTTTCCGACTGCCTGCTGGACATCCGAGATAATCTGTGGCCCGAGCGGGCAGCCCATCGACGTCAGGGTCATTGTCACCTCGACGTTGTTGCTTTCATCGCTGGCAGCGTCGTAGACCAGTCCGAGGTCAACGATGTTGACGCCGATTTCAGGGTCATAAACTTCCTTCAGCGATTCGAGAATGTCATCTTTGATCAGTGTCGCCATTCGTGCTCCTCGTTGTCGTGGGCGGCTTCGGAATCGTTCGTTAATGATTTACAACGCAATTGTACCGTTACCGGACGTCTGTACCGGTCAGTTTGCGCGTGGGGTTGTCGAAACCTGGATGTCGTCGCCATCAATGCGAACCTCGAAGGTCGGCAATGCCCGGGTTGCGGGGAATGATTCGACGGCGCCAGTGCGGATATTGAATGCTGCACCGTGCAGCGGGCATTCGACGACATCATCAAAGATCTCGCCTTCGGTTAGCGAGGCTTCTTCGTGGGTGCAGGTGTCTTCGAAGGCGAGGAACTCGCCGTTAACGTTCGCCAGTCCGACGATTTGGCGTCCGACCCTGACGGCTTTCATCTCGCCAGGCTGGAGATCGCTCGTTTTTGCAACTGTTACGTAATCCAAGCGGTTGAACTCCTCTGATGTATCTCGAGTCTACGCGTCGTCATCCTCGCCGGGCCAACCGGTGTATCCGTAGGCGCTGGCTTTGAGGACTTTCAATGGCAGGAGCGCGCACTTGATGCGTGCCGGGCTGATTGGGATACCAAGTTCTTCGAGCAGATCGTCCTTTGAGAATTCACGGACGTCGCTAATCTGTTGTCCCTCGACGAGTTCGGTGAGCATCGACGCGGCCGCCTGACTGATGGCGCAACCACGGCCGCTGAAACGAATCTCGGAAATCTTGTCGCCGTCGAAGCGCAGATCCATTCGAATGCGATCTCCGCAGAGTGGATTCGTGTCTTCGAATGTCGCGTCGTTGGGATCAAGCGTCCCGTGGTTGCGCGGGTTCCGATAGTGATCAAGGATTTGTTCGCGGTAGATGTCGGACATGCTGCTGGTTTCCGTTCGTCGTGCTGCATGGGCGTCACGCAGGCGGCTGGTTGGATTGTTGCACAATGGCGGATGACCGTTTGTTGCTGGCGCAGGGGAGGACTCCATCCGTTTCGGAAACGGCGTCCCCGGTTGCGCTATTCCCGATGGTTAGCTCCGTAGACCAAAGATTGACCGGGCGTCATGGAGACCCGCAACGAGACGGTCGACGTCGTCCTTCGTGTTGTACAGATACAAACTCGCTCTGGCCGATGCGTCGATGCCGAGCCGGGCGTGGAGCGGCTGGGTGCAGTGGTGTCCAGCACGAATGCAGACCGCGTGCTCGTCGAGAATGCTGCCGATATCGTGCGGGTGGATGCCGTCGATATTAAAGGAGATGACACCGCAACGATCCTTGGGTGACGGTCCGTAGCATGTCAGGTCAGGGATTTCGGCAAGGCGATCCCAGGCATAGCGGGTTAGCACGAGTTCATGGTCGTGAATGGCGTCGAGTCCGACATCGAGCAGGTAGTCGCAGGCCACGCCAAGCGCGATTGCGTCAGCGACGTTTGGCGTGCCGGCCTCGAACTTGGCCGGGATATCCGCCCATGTGGTCTCGTGAAGGCCGACCTGCCGAATCATTGAGCCGCCGGTCAGGAATGGCGGCATTTCCTCCAGCAGTTCGCGGCGACCGTAGAGGACACCGGCACCCATCGGGGCGCACATCTTATGGCCGGATACGGCGTAGAAGTCCGGGTCAAGGGCGCGAAAATCGACCGGCAGGTGCGGGGCCGCCTGGGCGCCGTCGATCGTGACAAGTGCGCCAGCCGCGTGAGCACGTTCGATCACGTCAGCAACCGGATTGATCGTACCGGTCATGTTGGACACGTGACAGAGCGCGACCATTCGGACGCGGCCCGTGGCGAGGTGACGGTCAAGATCGTCGAGGTTGAGGTGTCCATCGTCGGCGATGCTGATGTACTCGAGGCGTGCACCGGTGTCTTTCGCAACGACCTGCCACGGGATGATGTTGGAGTGGTGCTCCATTTCGGTCAGGACGATGATGTCGCCGGGACGAAGCGCCCAGCGCCCCCAGCTGTGGGCGACAAGGTTGATCGCTTCGGTCGTGTTCCGGGTGAAGATGATCTGGCGTGCGTGCGGAGCGTTAAAGAAACGGGCGACCTTGGCGCGAGCTTCATCGTACGCGACGGTGGCTCGCTCGGAGAGGCCGTAGACGCCTCGATGGACGTTGGCGTTGTCCAGCTCATAGAAGTTGCGGACGGCGTCGATGACCACCTGTGGTTTCTGCGATGACGCTGCGCTGTCGAGATAGGCGATTGGACGGTTGTTCTGGATCTGCGACAGGATTGGAAAATCTGCACGTAGCCGTGCTGCATCAAGTGTCGCTGGCGATGTTGTTGGGGCAGTCATCATGTCGGTCCTCCACGTAAACGGGAAACGGCCTGTTCCTGGTGTTAGTTCAGGCAATCCGATGGCATAGCAACGCCCAAGCCATGCAGCCTGCTCATTACTCAGCAGGAATGATGGATCATCGCGATCGTATGACGTTTCGGTTACGGGATGACCTGCACGAATACGGGATGCCGGGGGGCGAGCCTGGGCTCGTCCCCCGTACACAGGATCAGATCGTGTAACCGATCTTCTTGTCGATGGCAGCGCGGACGGTCGTCTGAACGGACTCGACCGGGACGCGCTCGATCACTTCGTCGAAGAAGCCGTCAACGATGAGTTTTTCTGCTTCAGTGCGCGTGATGCCACGGCTCATGAGGTAGAAGACATACTCTTCCTCAATCTGAGCGATCGTTGCACCGTGGGTGCAGCGTACGTCGTTTGCGCCGATTTCCAGGTTCGGAATCGAGTCGGCGCGGGCGGACGGATCGAGGATCAGGTTACGGTTTGCCTGATATGCGTCGGTCTTGTGGGCTTTCGGCCAGACCTTGATGACGCCGGAGTAGACTGACCGAGATCGGTCCTTGATCGCGCCCTTGAACAGCAGGTCGCTGGTTGCGAAGGGCGAGACGTGGTTTTGGCGGGTTTGATGGTCGATATGCTGAGTCTCATCAGCGAAGTAGAGGCCAAGCATTTCGGCGGATGAACCGGCTCCAACGAGGTTGGACGCGATCAATCCCTTCGACAGGCTCGAACCGAGCGACACGTTGAGCGTCCGGATGGCGGCGTCCTGGTGGACGACACCCTTCTGAGTGATGAAGTTCCAGACGTTGCGGCCCCAGTCCTGGACCTGGATGTAGCGGACCTGCGCGCCTTCGGCTGCATGCAGTTCGACGACGTTGTCAACGATCGATTCCTGCTGAAACGTGTCTGACTGGTAGTAATCAACCAGGGTGACGTTGGCGAACTCCTCGGCGATGATCAGGACATGGTTGAATGTCGCGACGCCGCCGGAACCCAGCGTCGAGAACGCTCGGAACGGCAGTTCGATTTCAACGTTGGCGGGAACGTAGAGCAGCGTTCCTGTCGTCCAGAATGCGCCATGCAGTGCCGCGAACTTATTCTCCGAAGTCGGAACACCTTCATCGGTCATGAAGTACTTCTGCAGAAGTTCAGGATGCTCACGAATGGCTGTATCGAGATCGGAAAAGATCACGCCCTGACTTGCGAGTGCTTCGTTAGCCTCGTAGTAGGTCGTTGCCGAGTCGTGCTGAACGACGACGCCGGAAACTGCGCCTGCGGCGTCGACCTGGGCTGCGACTGAGCCTGGTAGATCGGTGCGATTTGCGACGCGAGCTTCGAGTTCTCCGAACGGCGTGACATCGTCGATCGGCAACATCCGGATGTCAGTCCGGCGCCACTCCTCGTCGGTGCGCTTCGGCATCGGAATCTGCTCGTAGGTTTCCCAGGCAGCGACGCGCTTTTCGCGCAGCCAATCTGGTTCATTACGGCGGTGGGAAAGTTCCTCTACCGCCTCGCGCGAGAATCCCTTCGTCGCGCTCTGTGTGATGGTGACCATGCGTCTCCTCGTTACGTGAGTAGTTTCGGGATTTGGGACACGGGATTCAGGGGCATTGAACGGAACTGTTTCCTCGAACACCCCCGAATCCCGAATCCCGCTTCCCGATCTATCCGACAGAACCTTCCATCTCAAGCTGGATGAGACGGTTGAGCTCGACCGCGTATTCGAGCGGTAGCTCCTTGGCGATCGGCTCGATAAAGCCGGAAACGATCATGCTCATCGCGTCAGCTTCGCCGATACCGCGTGACTGAAGGTAGAAGAGTTGCTCGTCGGCCACCTTCGAAACAGTTGCCTCGTGGCCGATGGAAACTTCTTCTTCCTCGATCTCGATGTATGGATACGTATCGGTTCGGCTTTCCTCGTCAAGGAGCAACGCGTCGCAGACGACGTTTGACTTGACGTGGTGGGCGCCCTTGTGGACCTTGACGAGACCTCGGTAGGACGAGCGACCAGTGCCCTTTGAGATCGACTTCGAGATGATCTGCGACGATGTGTGCGGCGCGACGTGTACGACCTTGCCGCCGGCATCCTGATGCATGCCGTCAGTGGCCATCGCGACCGATAGGATCTCGCCGCGTGCGCCCGGCTCCATCAGCCAGACGGCTGGGTACTTCATTGTGACCTTGCTGCCGAGGTTGCCATCGACCCACTCCATCGTGGCGTTCTTGTAGGCAGCGGCTCGCTTGGTGACGAGGTTGTAGACGTTCTTCGACCAGTTCTGGATCGTCGTGTAACGGCAGCGAGCGCCGTCCTTGACGATGATTTCGACGACGGCCGAGTGCAGCGAGTTTGTCGAATAGGTCGGCGCAGTGCAGCCTTCGACGTAGTGGACGTAGGAGTCCTTCTCGCAGACGATCAGCGTGCGCTCGAACTGTCCCATGTTCTCGGCGTTAATCCGGAAGTAGGCCTGGAGCGGCACTTCGACCTTGACGCCTTCGGGAACATAGACGAATGAGCCACCCGACCAGACGGCGGAGTTGAGCGCCGCGAACTTGTTGTCATTGGGTGGGATGATCGTGCCGAAGTACTTCTTGACGATCTCCGGGTGCTCGCGCATGCCAGAGTCCATGTCGAGAAAGATGACTCCGAGCTTTTCGAGGTCCTCACGTAGTGAGTGGTAGACAACCTCGGACTCGTACTGGGCGCCAACGCCTGCAAGGAACTTTCGTTCTGCCTCGGGGATACCGAGCTTTTCGAACGTTTCCTTAATATAGGCGGGAACGTCGTCCCAGGTCTTGCCCTGCTTTTCAGCCGGGCGAATGTAGTAGAAGATGTCCTGGAAGTCGATGTCCGAGAGGTCGGCTCCCCAGTTCGGCATTGGGCGCTTTTCGAAATAGTCAAACGCCTTCAGGCGGAACTCGAGCATCCACTCGGGCTCGTCCTTCATCTTCGAGATTTCGCGGACCTTGTCAGCGTTGATGCCCTTTGTGGCCTTAAACGCGTAGTCTTCTTCGTCGCGGAATCCATACTTATAATCATCAGTCGCTAGTTCGCGCTGTTCCTGCGTGACCATGTTGCCTCCTTGGGCGGGATTCGGGATACGGGGAATGAATACCCAGTTTCCCTCCACAGATCCTAGACGGCGGCGGTTTCGGGTACATACTTGTCCATGAACTTGTCGTAGCCGAGTTCTTCGAGGTCGTTGGCGAGTTCCGGGCCGCCTGATGTGACAATTCGGCCCTCGGCCATGATGTGGACGAAGCTGGGCTTGATGTAGTTCAGCAGACGCTGGTAGTGGGTGATGACGAGCATCGCCATGTTTTCGGTGAAGATGGAATTGATGCCGTCAGCGACGGTGCGGAGCGCGTCGATGTCGAGGCCGGAGTCGGTCTCGTCCATGATGCAGAACTCCGGATCAAGCATCGCCATCTGGAGGATCTCGGCGCGCTTCTTCTCACCACCCGAAAAGCCTTCGTTCAGGTAGCGGTTGGCGAAGGACTCGTCGACCTTTAGCAACTTCATCTTGTCGCGCAGTGTCTGACGGAACTCACGCGGGGCGAAGGGCTTGATGTCCTCACCCTCGTCGGCGCGGCGCTGGCGGCGGGAGTTGGCGGCCATCCGAAGGAAGTTCGCCATCGACACGCCTGGGATCGAAGTCGGGTACTGGAACGCGAGGAACATTCCGAGCTGGGCGCGCTCGTCTGGGCCCATCTCAAGGACGTTCTCTCCCTTATAAAGAACAGCGCCTTCAGTGACCTCGTAGTTCGGGTGACCGGCGACGGCATAGGCAAGAGTGCTCTTGCCGGAGCCGTTCTTGCCCATCAGGGCATGGACCTCGCCACGGTTGATGGTGAGGTTGACACCACGCAGGATCTCGGTTCCTTCGATCCCAGCGTGCAGATTTTCAATGACAAACAATGGATTCGAATCGCTCATGTCGTGAATGCTGCCCCTCCAACTACTCCCAAGTTGCGCGGTACGCGGACCTCGCGCGCCGCATGGTGTACCGACCGTTGAGCCGCTACTTATTCTACTAAAAGGTTGACTAACGTTCCCGGACTCCAAGCCTCTGGCAGGCAGGGCAGATTCCGGAAAAAACGGTCTGGTGACCGACGATTGCGAAGCCCGACTGTTCGGACGCGACCTGCCGCGCAAAGAGCGCTTCCGGCACATCGACATCGACGAGCGTGCCGCACTTATTGCAGTGGACATGATCGTGCCGGTCGGTGCGCTTGTCGAAGCGACTGGCCTCGTCTCCGAACGGGAACTCCAGAATGAGTCCGCGTTCGGCGAAAAGGTGCAGGGTGCGATACACGGTCCCATAGGCGATCGACGGATAGCGGGCGTGGACACGCTCGAAGATCTCGCCTGCCGTGAGATGGCCGTCGGCTCCCTTGACCGCTTCGAGGATGGCCGCCCGCTGGGGCGTCATCCGGAAGTCTGCTTTTGCGTCACGTGTGGTGGCGCCCATGTGTGAGAATCACTCCCAGTTGAGAATCAATCCTATGTTGTCTTCCGAAACCATAGCAATTTAGTCGGGAATCGTCAAGGAGGGTTAGTGACACACAAAAAAGCACGGACGACGAGCGATTTTCCGAGCATCGTCCGTGCAAACCATCGTGTGCCGTCAGCGGTCTGTCTCTACAATGTGTGCGACCACTCGATCAGGAAGGCTCCCGCTGCCGCGGTGATGTACCGGCGTGTGACGGCCCGTTCGATCTGGGTGCGATAGCTGGCCAGCAGCTGCTCGGCGTAGGCATCCTGGCCACCGACCTCTGCTCGGCGAGCGAGCATCAACGTAAAGCAGGCCATTCGCGCTATCTGCGCGTTGCTGCTCAGTTGCCGGGTCAGGGTGCACATGTCCCCATGCGAGGTCGCGACCGTGAACTCGGTCGTCCCGCTCGCCGTGTTCCCGGCCAGGTCGGTCGCCGTGGCGGTGAAACGATGGAGTCCAGCGCCGAACGATTGGGGCGAGCCACCGATGTTGGCGCAGGTGGTGCTGGCGAGTCCAGACGTCGCATCGCTGGCACTGCATGTGATGGCGATCGTGTCGAGCAGTCCGTAGCGGCCCCGGTTGCCGGTATAGGTGACGACAGGAGTGGTCGCGTCGCGCTTGATCGTGACTGACTGGGACTCCGTCCCACCCCCACTCGTTGCTGTGCAAGTCAGCGTTGTTCCAGCCGTATCGCTGGTGATGGTGGAGTCGCCGCAGCCGTCGCTGCTGACGATGTCTGACTCGGAATCCGTGACTGTCCAGGAGACCGAGACGTCACTCGTGTACCAGTCGTTGGTGCCGATGGTGCCAATCACACTCGGTGTGATGACCGGTGCGGTCGAGTCGGGGTTGACGACGGTGTAGCTGGCGTCAGCTGTGGACGTGTTCCCAGCAAGGTCGGTCGCCGTGCAGGTCACGCTGCCAGGGCCGATGCTGCTGGTATCGACCGGATCGCAGCTCTCCGACGCCACGCCGGACGTGGCTTCGGTGGCGTTGGAGGTGGCCGTCGAGCTCTCGTTGACAGCCACCGGATTGGGAGACACGGTTGGCGCGAGCGTTGGTGCAGTGGCATCGCGCTTGATCGTGACTAATTCGGACGCTGTCCCACCCTCGCTCGTCGCCGTGCACGTCAGCGTCGTTCCGGCGGTGTCGCTGGTGACTACCGTTTCGTCGCAACCGTTGGTGCTGGTGATGTTTGACTCGGAATCGGTTACGGACCACGAGACGGTGACGTCACTCGTGAACCAGTCGTTATCGCCAATGGTGCCGGTGACGGTGGGAACGATCAAGGGTGGTGAGTCGTCACTGGCGATCTCGCCCTCAACCTCGACGGCACCGATGTCACTGGCTGCGCCGAGTGGACGGTCAATGCCGCGCTGATCGGTGGTGGGGGCAACAGTGTCGTTGCCGGCGCTGATCGCTGGGCTTCCATCGAGCAACAGCATCGTCTGGGTAGGTCCACCGTTGTTGGCGAGGGTACCGAGGAGCGGGTCGATCGGCGCGGCGACGGTGCCGATCTGGTTGCCGTTGCCGCCATTGGTCAGGCCGTCCATGCCGTAATCATTGCCGATCAGGTTGTGGCCGTCTGAAGACGCCACAGACCCGTAGACGTCAGGGCCCTCCAGCGGAGCTGCGTTGGCGGCAACGATTGTGTTGGCCAGGGTCACCGGGCGGGGATACGTGTAAATACCGCCACCGCGACTATCGGCGATGTTGCTACTGATGGTGCTGTTGGTGACGGTCACTGTGCCGGAAAAGCTGTAAAGACCGCCACCATTCGAGGCCTCGTTGCCACTGATCGTGCTGTTGGTCAGGTTCAACGTGCCATAGTTGACAATACCGCCACCTGATACGCCGATGTTGCCATTGATTGTGCTGTTGGTCAGGTTCATCGTGCCGGAGTTGTCAATGCCTCCACCAAAGTAGGCCTCGTTGCCCCTGACGGTGCTGTCGGTCAGGTTCATCGAGCCGGAGCTTTCGATCCCGCCACCGTCCTCGGCGTAGTTGCCGCTGATGGTGGTTTCGATCATGCTGAGTGTGCCGAAGTGACTGTAGATACCGCCACCAGAGTAGACTGCGTCGTTACCGCTAACGGTGCTGTTGGTTAGGTTTACCGTGCCATTGGCGGTGTAGACACCACCACCATAGGCGGCGTTGTTGCCACTAATGGTGCTGTTGATCACGGTGACAGTGCTGCCGTAGTAGGAGCTGATACCGCCGCCTTCGTGGTCGGAATCGTTGCCACTGATTGTGCTGTCGGTCAGGGTAACATTGCCTCCAAAATTGACAATGCCACCACCAGCGCTGGAGGCGTGGTTCCCAATGATCGTGCTGTTTGTCAGTGTGACCGTGCCGCCGTTGTTGAGGATAGCGCCGCCGTAGGTCTTCGATCCGTTGCTAATCGATCCGTTGCTAATCGTCAGATTGTTCAAGGCGAGCGTGCCAGTAACCGCCATGATGCGGAAGGCTAGAGCATCGTCCGCGCGGGTGATTGTCGCCCCATTACCAGTAATCGTGATACTGGTCGAGATGACGGGTAAACCGTTATCGCCGACCAGGATGTTGTCGTACTCCGTCAGGGTGTAGGTTGCGTTGTCCGCCAGAGAGATTTCGTCGGCGTCGGGGTTTGCATTCGCCGCGTTGATGGCGGCGATCAGCGCGGCGATGTCGCCGGCCGGGATTGCGGTGACGGCGGCCCGGACGGATGGAGTCCAGGGCAGGCTGGTCAGGCTGACCAGCCCGAGGATCGTGGCCAGCACGATCCGGACACCGGTGCTGCGAGCGACTCGTCGCATGGCGAACTTCGTCCTTCCGACAACGACCCGCCGCTGATGGGACGAGTCAGCATACCGAGATCGCGGGCAAGGTCCGTCCTCGCCGCTGGCGCGCAACTTCACTTTGGATTGTGTCCTGTGACCTGTATTCCGTTGTAGCATAGATTGTACATGAGTGTATATGCCGTTTCTGGCAGGAATCGTCAAGGTGGGGATGTGGTGATGTTCATGCTCTTTTCAGGCGGCGAATGATGTAGGGCATTCTGCGGCGCTGAAAATCGGACACTGGTCTTAACCATAAACTGTCTTGATGGACAGATTGACAATTCGCCTAACGACAGCATAATAGTACGTACCGGAAAACACGGCACGTTCCGCAGTGCGGGTTGATGTCCGTACGGTGAGGGCCTTCCTGGGCAGGTCTCCCTGTGTGGAATCGCTACGCGCGAAGCGTTCGATGGTGTCCGGGACACTCGTCGATGTTGGTGTTGGGGTTGCATGCTCCTGAGGGGGAGGATTCATTGGCTTCAGTGATGCACGGACCGACATCGCGGCGATTGATCGCCGCGATCGGTCTTATTGCGTTTCTCGTCGTTCCGCTGCTGGCGGTCATGCCGGCGCAAGCCTTCAAGCCGTACACGCACGCGTATTCGGCGGATCGAGCGCTCGAAGATGTGGTCGCTGACGGCAAGGTAACGATTGACGGTCGTGAGTACGTCGTCAATGCACGGGTCGTTACGGCCCTTCAATCGTATCCGCAGTACTACCGGGGCGGGTCGATCGGGCCAGATGGTTTTCCGGACCTCACTTACGGTCAGTCGGTGATTCATCCGACGGAGACCGGCAAGTGGATGCGCTACGTCTTCGACAAAGCTTGGGAAGCGCAAACCGATCCGGCATATCCGACTGAAGGCGAGCGATTGCAGATCCTCGCATTTGCATACGGCTACCTGACGCACGCGGCAGGCGACATGTGGGCGCACACGCTCGTCAACGACTTCGCACTTGGCGTCTTCCCTGGTGTCGGTGAGATTCTCACCGAAGCAGACCAGGCCGCGATCGCAATCCGCCACATCATCATCGAGGGTTACATCGGCGACGTCACAAACGGCTACGATGGGAATCCCGATCGGAACCCGGTAGGCGGTGATGTTAGCGACGACAGCACGCCAGCGGTAACGCTGGATGCTCCTCACAAATTCGTCTACAACACACTGATCGATCCGAACGCGCCGACACCTACGGCTGGACGTGGACCGATCATCGATGGGTTCCTGAGTTTGCGGGCGACGCTCGCAGCCGAACTCGGTGCAGCAAATCCGGATCCGATTCAGGACGCCATCAATGCATACGACGACACGGTTGACGCTTGGAACGAACTCGAAAGCGATTGCAACTTCGGGTCCGGCATCAGTGACGATATTGAGGCTGCGCTGGATTTCGCTGCCGATCTTGTCAACTGTCCGATAGGCCTTCTCGAACTGGGTATAACAGCCGCCATTGATTCACTCGAGGCGTTCTGGGAACTTGCGTCCGGAGCGATCGAACTGGCGGTTGACGCGGTCAAGGACGCCTATATCGCCGCCTGGATCGACGATATCGACGCTGGGCTTCTGGAGTGGAACAAGCTTGGGCTGGCAATCAGCCGGGCGTTGTTCGATCCGGCCTCGTACCGCGCCACGCAGAACGCTACGTGCTTCCACCTCGGCGACGAGAGCATGACGACACGCATCAACTGCGAAGATGGCATCGGCGCGCTGGATGTGCTGTTCCATGAGGCAGATCCGTTCATCAACGATCATCTGCTGTCGATGGCAGGACTCCCTGATCTTGCCGGTGACATTCGCGGGATTCTCCAGGAAATCGCGACGCAGTTCCAGTTCGTGCAGCAGGCTTTCGGGGTTCTGCTGAACCCGATCAACAGCGCGATTGCTGACATCAAGGAAGCGGTCAAGCAGTTAGTCCTCGACATGATCGAGGAAGCGACCGGCGTCGATATCGAACTGCTGAAGAGTTTCCTGACCCATCCGAGTTACTGGATCAACGTCACCGACGTGACCCTGACGTTGCCGGGGCTTGGCACCACGACGATGGAGTTGTTCGAACCCGATGACCATGCACAATTGGATGGTTATCTGGGGCTTGCTCCCGACCACCACACAGGTGAGTTCGTTCTCAACTCCGTCGAAAGCACACGGTTGATGGACGATGCGGTCTTCGACAGTGCAACGTTCGGAGCATATGGCAACACGGTTACGACGGCCAAGCTGCTACTGCTCGACGCGAGCGAGTTGAACCGGGCGATGGGTGACTCGCTGGTTGCGCAAGGAATGGTGCACAACGCGACGAGTATCGTGACCTATCCTGCGGTTGCCGCGGATGCGCCGACGAATATCATGTTCCACCCGTTGAGCGGTGTTGACCCCTGGCTGGTGTCGATCGACTCCGATCATTCATGGCGTTCGAACCCGCTGCCGATCTTCTGCGCCGTTGGGTCGGCTGATTGCGATGTGCCGGGAATCAATCCGTTGCCACGTGACGCGACGTTGAATGCGGGTAATGGCCAGTTCCCAATCTGGGAATCGTGCCTGTTGCGGCCAGCCTTCCGCGACTACTTCCAGGACTGGGAGAATGGTGCCGAGAACTTCCCCGACCTGAACGATGCGCCGTCAGCTGATTCGAGCGATCCGAATCCGCCGGTGTCGACACTGACACCAACCGGGAACATCTACTCGAACGGCGGCACGACCTACGTCGGCAACGGACACTCGTTCACGCTTGGCGCGACCGACGGGGTGTTCACGAACGCGTTCGTGAACGTCCAGTACCGCTACTAACTTGACGGGACAACGCCGGGCGATTGGCAGTCGTTGTCGAACGGCGGAAGCTTCTCGATCCCTGGGAACAGCGGTGACGGCGTCTGGCGTATCGACTACCGCGCTGAGGACCCATGTCACACATTCGAGGACGAGAGTGGTGTAGGCACCGATCCACTTCCGCCCGACACGCAGACCACGACTGTCGTTCTCGACACGACCGCACCGGTGATCACGATTGTCAGTCCGGTGGCTAACACTCTATTCGACACGGACGACATGAGCATGATCGATTACGCCGTTGAAGACGGTGCGCTCGGCTCCGGTGTTGCAAACCACTCCGTGACGCTGGATGGCGGAGCGGCGGTGGATGGGCAGGTGCTCGACATGTTCCTGCTCAGCACCGGTGTTCACACGATTCATGTGACCTCGGTC
>JBGSWU010000063.1:0-1787 GCA_041751795.1 Thermomicrobiales bacterium | reverse complement strand
CCAGCCGTCGCTGCGTCGATGACATCACCAAACATCAGCAGTTCCAGTGCCCGCCTCTGACCGACGACGCGGGGAAGCAGGTAGGCCGATCCCATGTCGGCGCCAGTCAATCCGACCTTGGTAAACAAAAATGCGAACTTGGCTCGTTCCGATGCGAGACAAAGATCGGCGGCCAGCGAAATGACCGCGCCAGCCCCGGCGGCTATCCCATTGACTGCGGCGATGATCGGCTTGTCCAGCAACCGCATGTTACCGACGAGGGCGCCTGTCATCCTCGTAAACTCGAGATGCGCGCGCATATCTCGATCGAGCAGCGCGCCGATAATCCCGTGGACATCACCACCGGAGCAAAACCCTCGTCCTTCTCCAGTAATCACGAGTACCTTGACGGCATCGTCGTAGCGCATGGCTTCCATCAAATCCCGGAACTGCGCATAGATATCGAGCGTCAGCGCGTTAAGCACGTCCGGGCGGTTAAAGGTGATCGTCGCTACTCCATCATTGACGGCATAACCGAAGCCAAACTGATTGGAATCCACAGTTGTACTCCCATGTATTTCGGCATGGTGCAACAGGTGCAGCCCGGTGCCACAACGTTCGATCTAAGATCCGATAACCGGCGAATACAACACGAGATCGCAACGACCACCGGCGAGCAGCGTATTGGCCTGGTTGCTCGTCGTCATATAGGCGGTCGACATCGTTGGAACACCCGCTTCATTGCGAATAACGTCTGCATACCCCGCCAACGTCTCGAAATCGTAACGCGGGTGAGCGTCGGGAGTCGTCTGACCGGCGTGAACGGTGATAACGTCGCACCCATGCTCTTTCATCTCTGCGGCAATCGTGATGCCATCCGCGAGTCGCAACCCACCTCGCTGCCAGTCTGTCGCCGGGATTGCGGCGAACAGCGGACGATCGGCGGGCCAGACAGAGCGAACAGCATCGACGATTCGCAGCGGAAACGTCAGCCGGCCCTGGAGATCTCCACCGTTCTCATCATCGCGCGTGTTCGTGAGCGGTGACAGGAAACTTGCCAGTAATCCACCGTGGGCCATGTCGAGTTGAAGCAGATCGAATCCTGCATTCGCCGCGCGGATCGTTGCAGCGACGAATTCCTCTTGGACGCGTGCTAGATCATCGCACGTCATCGCAAGCGGAGTCTGATTTCCTGGACCATATGGCATCGCAGATGGCGCAAGGAGGGGCCAGTTTCCGGTCAACAGCGGACGATCGAGACCGCCGTCGCGAGGCCGAGTCGAGCCACGTCGACCCGCGTGGGCTAGCATAATACCAATTCGCGCGGACGATCCGGCATGGATTGATGCAACGACGTCGCGCCACAACACAGCCTGCTCGTCCGCATAGATACCAACATCCCCGGGTGTCACACGTCCCTGAGATGACACGGCTACTGGACCGCTCAGGACTATACCTGCGCCACCGACTGCAATCCGTGAAACCGCGTCCAAATGTCCCGAACTCAGCAATCCATCGTGAGCCGAGAAGGTTGGCATTGGTGACATAACGATACGGTTCGACACGGTCAAGCCGCCGATTTCCAGCGGCGAGAACATCGGGGGTGGAGTAACGAGCAGTTCGGATTCAGGGTCGCCAGGTCGAGACGAACTTTGAAACCAGCGTTCGACATCAGCAACGAAGTAGGGGTCGCGATTTCGCAGATTGTCCCAGGTGATCCGGCCCGATCGCGTCAGTAGGTGGAAAGCAAACTGCATTGGCTCATAACCGCGGTACCGTCGCACATTCTCGAAATACCGCTGGCTCTC
>JBGSWU010000062.1:0-2556 GCA_041751795.1 Thermomicrobiales bacterium | reverse complement strand
CGGCGAAACTGTCTCCACATGACCAGTCGACGCGATGAGCCTCGCACCGCAGCGATATTTAGTGGTTGTTCAGTGGTTCGAGAGATTGCCACGCATCCACCCTCAAAGTTCGTAGCATGATCGACTGGTTACCGATAGCGAATTCTCGGATCGAGCCAGGCATAGCTGATATCGACCAGCAGGTTGACGATGATATAGATGGTCGCTACAAACAACGCCCAGCCCTGGATGACGTCAAAGTCCTTGCCCTTGATCGCAACAACGGCCAGCCGCCCGATACCCTGTCGGGAAAAGACTGTTTCGACAACGACTGTCCCACCAAGCAGATACCCGAACTGAAGTCCCAGGATCGTAACGGTCGGGATGAGTGCATTTCGCAAAGCGTGGCGAATCGTCACCGCGTAGGCTGACAAGCCCTTCGCTCGTGCCGTAACAACATATTCCTGTCGCAGCACTTCCAGCATACTGGAGCGGACGAGCCGAGCAATAATGGCTGCCCCACCAATCCCAAGCGTGACAGCCGGAAGGATAAGGTGCTTCAGACTACTGCTACCGACGGTTGGCAGCCATCCCAGTCTGAGCGAGAACAGGAAAATGAGCATCAGACCGAGCCAGAAACTCGGCAGCGAGACGCCAGCTAACGCAAAAACCATGCTAAATGAATCGACCCAGGTATGTTGCTTGATGGCTGAAATCACCCCGAGTGTGACGCCCAGCGCCGACGAGATGAGCATCGCAGCTAGTGTGAGTTCGAACGTGCTCCGAAACTGGTCGGCCAACATCGTTGTGACATATTGCTTAGTGTAGAACGACTGCCCGAAGTCACCCTGGACGACATTGCTGAGATAGTTCCAGAATTGGATGTAGAGCGGATCATTCAGTCCAAGTTGCTCACGCAGTTGTTCTACCTCAGCCCCCGATGCTCCAGTTTCGTACAGCATCAATTGGGCCGGATCTCCAGGGAGAACGCGCATCATGAAGAAGACGATCGTGGCAACGCCGAACAGAACCGGGATCGCTGTCAGGATGCGGATTCCAATGAAACGGAGCATGCGGCAGTCTCCTCCGGGTCGATCGTGCCGGTACGACGGCGACCCAACGCACCGGCACGATGACAGTACTGCTTATTGCTCAAGCCAGATGTTGTAGAACCAAGGGTCGACACCCTTCTCGTCGAAGGCCACGTCTCTTACCTCCTTGGTCGAGGTGGCGAGGCCGTTGTTGTTATAGACCGGGATGAGGAGTGCCTCCTCCATCGCGATCTCCTGCGCTCGGGCGTAATGCTTCTCGCGCTCAGCAGGATCAGTCGCTGCCTGGCCCATTTCGAGCTCACTGTCGAGTTCATCGTTCTTATGGAACGTCCAGGCGAAACCCTTTCCTTCGTTCTTGATGCAAAGCACGACACAGAGAACGGCAGGGTCGGCGTCACGATATGGTAGTGGCGCGAGGTTGTTTTCTTCGCCGCGCGTCGCGGCTTCGTTAACGGCGCCAACTTCCAGCAACGTGACATTGCTGGCAATGCCGACTTCCTTGAGTTGCGCCTGCATGACCTCGGCGACCTTGGTGTCGGTGAACACGTAGTGCTCGATCTCGAGCTTGGCACCATCCTTCTCACGAACGCCGTCAGACCCTTCAACCCAACCGGCTTCTTCAAGAAGCTGAATCGCCTGCTCAGGATCGAACGGATACATCGATTCAACGGCGGGGTTATAGGCAAATGAGGCTGGTGAGAGTGGGCCGTAGGCAGGTGTATAGAGACCCTGATACAGAGTATCGATCACCGCTTCCTTATCAACTGCCAGGTTGATTGCCTTGCGGACCGCGATATCGTCGGTCGGTGCTCGCTTCGTGTTGAGCATGTACGCATACGGAACACCGGGTTGCGGAACGGCATAGGTCGTGTAATTCGAGTCATCCTTGATACGCGTGAAGTCGATCGTCGGGACCGAGTCGACGTAATTGAGTTCGCCACTCTCGAGGGCAGCCATCCGAGCACCATCCTCTGGGATGATCCGGAAGGTAATTGCGTCGAGATAGGCAGGGCCCTGGCGTCCGAACATTGTCGAAGCCCAGTTGTAATCGTCGTTACGGACCATCTTGATATGGCTGTTCTCGACCCACTCGACGAACGTAAATGGGCCGGTGCCGACTGGGTTTCGGCCAATTTCTTCGGCGCTGAACTTCTCAACTGCGGCCGGCGAGAGCATCGTCATGAAGTTCTGGCTGAGGTCGGTCAGGAATGCTCCGTTTGGCTGTGAAAATTTGATCTTCACCGTCGTCGGATCGACGGCTTCGCTGGACTCGTAGAAGCCACTGAGACGAGGTCCAGCCAGCCGCGATTTGGAATCCGGAGACACCATTCGCTCGAGGTTGGAGACGACAGCTTCGGCGTTAAAGTCTGTCCCATCATGGAATTTGACACCGCTCTGTAGCGTAAGCGTGTGCTCTGTGCCGTCCTCACTGGTCTCCCACGCACTCGCGAGGCCCGGCCAGAATTCCTTTTCTTTGTCCTGATACACCATCGTGTCGAACATCGGCATCATGATCAGATGGGCA
>JBGSWU010000061.1:0-4114 GCA_041751795.1 Thermomicrobiales bacterium | reverse complement strand
AACCGCCTCCTTGTTCGCCGTGACGACATGCTTCCCTGCTGCCAACGCACGCGCCATCAGTGCGGCTGCCGGCTGCTCACCACCCATCGTTTCGACGATGACATGGACATCCGGGTGATCGACGAGCGCCGCTGCATCAGTCGATATGAGTCCCGCATCGATCCCGATCTCACTCGCCTTGACCGGGCCGCTCCGGTTCACCGCACCGATCAGCCGCAGTGTCAACCCGCTGGATTGCTCGATCGCGGCGGCGTTGTCGACGATCGCTCGTGCGACGGCACCACCAATGTTTCCCGCCCCGAGAATCCCCACTCCAATGACCGTGTTCCCCATCCGATCTCCCCTTCTGGTCGCAGCCGTCGTCCCATCCGAGGGACTTGACGACCGCTCATATGGCTGTTATCGTCGCAAATGAGCGAAGTCGATTGTGTTGCTGGCAGCGTACTCGCAGTGAGTCCGTTGACACAACCTTACCGGGAAACACCCGGGTGATAGGATCCAGAGGTTCTGGCAATGACCGGGTCGATCTCGATCTACGCACAGACGACGACTACCGCGCGCGCCGGTACGGCGACGCGTGGGGCTACTGCCTGACAGTAACCCAACCGCGCGAAGACGTATCGGCAGGAGCAGGCGCTCCTGCTTTTTTGTTGTCCGCAATCCAGGCGGGATTCACGAAAGGTACACAACCATGGCAGCAGGCAAGATCGACGTCGCCGTCCTTGGCGCAACAGGCAGTGTCGGCCAACGCTACATCGAACTCCTTGACGGCCACCCTCAGTTTCAACTCGCCGAACTCTTCGGCAGCGAACGTAGCGCCGGCAAACGCTACGCCGATATCGCCGACTGGCGCACAAACGCCGCCCCGCCTGAACACGCCGCGAACATGACGATCAAGCACCACGAAGAGCCCGTCAACTCGCCGATCGTCTTCTGTTCCCTGCCCGGCGGCGTTGCCAAAGAAGTCGAATCCAGACTCGCTTCCGAAGGCCATGCGGTGTTTTCCAACGCCCGCGACAACCGTCTCGATCCGGACGTTCCCCTGATGATTCCAGAAGTCAACGCCGATCACGCAAAGGCTCTCGATCTCCAGCGCCAGCAGCGTGGCTGGGACAAAGGCTTCATCGTTACCAACCCGAACTGCTCGACCATCCATCTCGTCCTCGCGCTGAAGCCAATCTGGGATGCGTTCGGCATTGAGTCATGCATGGTCACGACGATGCAGGCGGTGTCCGGCGCTGGATATCCAGGCGTCCCGTCTCTCGACATGATCGACAATGTCGTGCCGTACATCGGCGGCGAAGAGGAAAAGATGGAGATCGAGTCGAAGAAGCTCCTCGGCTCCTGGGACGGCTCCGAATTCGACTACGCCGACCTGAAGATGTCCGCGCAATGCAACCGTGTCCCGGTCCGTCATGGACACACCGAGACAGTCAATCTCAAGCTGAAGACCAAGGCCAGCCCGTTGCAGGTTGTCGAGGTGCTGCGCTCATTCCGGGGTCGCCCACAGGAACTCGGCCTTCACTTCGCGCCGGAATCCCCGATCATCGTTCGCGATCAGGCGGATCGACCACAGCCGATCTTCGACCGGGATGTCGCCAACGGCATGGCGTCGGTCGTCGGTCGCGTTCGCGAATGCTCGATCTTCGATATCAAGTTCGTCGTCCTCGGCCACAACACGATCCGCGGTGCCGCTGGTGCCAGCATCCTCAATGCAGAACTGATGCTCGCCGACGGGTACATCCAGGCATAGGAATACCGCATACGAAACGGGGCTGCGCCGACGATTCGACGCAGCCCCTTGGATCATCCGATCAGTGATTCCGCGGACGCGTCAGTAGGAGTGGTCGATCGGCCTCGTGCAACACACGTTCGGCGACCGAACCCAGAACGATCCGGCCCAGCCCGCCGCGGCCATGTGTCGCCATCGCGATCGCGTCGACCCCGTGCGATCGAGCCGCCTCCAGAATTTCCTCAGCGACAAAGCCATCGTGGACGGCACCGGTCACGGTGTGTCCCTCTGCTGTCAACTTCGCGACCATCGACTCGATGTACTCGTTCGCCATATCTCGAGTGGCTGCCGTGTATTCCTCGATCAACCCGTAGTTCATCGATAAGCCGCCGTCTGCCATCCCGGTTGCAGGGATCCTCGGCGTTTCGATCACTCTCAGCAGATGAATCGTCAAGCCCTCGCCAAACAGGGCAACAGCCTGATCCAGCCCCTCTTCACTGAAGGGGGATCCATCCAGCGGAACCAGTAATCGATCGAACCCCGGCTGTGGCAGCGTCGCCTGCTCCTGAATGCGAACGACGAGCACCGGGCATTCGAGATCGTGGACGAGTTTCGAAGCTACGCTGCCGAGAAACATCCGTTTCACGCCCGTGCGTCCATGGCTCGTCGTCACGACGACCGGATCCTCTGTCACCTTGACGATCTCGCGAATCTCAGCGGCTGGCGAACCGACACGCACGATCGTTTGCGTTTCCGTATCGCCCTGCTCTCCGGCGATCCGCTTCAGATACGTCTCGCTTTCCTGTTCCCATCGCTCGAGTTCAATGCCGTATATTCCAGCACTCGCCATCGACCAAGCGCCGAACTCAATCGGGATGTCAACGATTGTCACCAGCAGCAACGATCCTCCCGACCGTTGCGCCAGCGCTCGGGCATACGGCAACGCCTGCTCGGCGTTATCAGAACCGTCCAGTGGCACAACAATTGTCGGTTTCATTCCTGCCCCCTCCGTGCTTGCGCAAGTCGTTCTTCGCAGTATACGGCCACGAGTGTGGATATCCTGTCTCGTTCATCACCCATGCGTTACATCCGCGTGTCACGATACTGCAGACCTGTGAGTACATGTCCGAGATGCGTACACTTGGACGCTGATTCAATGGCAACCAATTCATCCAGCATTGGGGTTACACACCGCATGAGTCGCCTGCTTGTCACACGCCGCCGATTCGTTGCAACAGTTGCAGCGTTCGGAGCAACCATTCTCGCCGCATGTAGCGGACCCGACGAGGAACGACCCGCTGGCAGGTTCGAAAACCAGCCACCGACACGTCAACCCGACGCGACCCGAGATAGTTTCCCTACACGATCAGCAACAAACGAATCCGGCAGCTCGGCAACGTCAATGTCGACGACACCGTCAGCAACGGCACCAGCCACCAGCAGTACGCCCACGACACCGGACAACACAACCACGACAAGCACCGCGACTGCCTCCGGGGATATCGCCATCAGTATCGACCCCGGCATCCCCGACCATCTGCAATCCCATGCCGAACGCCTGCGTGACACGCTATTGTCGACGCCGGGCCTGTCTGCCGCCCGAGACGTCGTCATCAGCGCCACCGATAAACCAGAAGGTGACGTTGCCGCGCTTCCGGTCGATTTCGTCCCGGTCGTTTCACGCAAGCTACTCGTCCGTGAGGCCACCTTCGATCAACTCCAGCGTCTCTGGAACGGCGACATCGCTGACTGGTCGGCGCTCGGCTCACCAGTCCCGCATGGCATCGTTCGCGTCACGCTGAACGGCACAGCCGGTCCGTTGACAAAGGACAAAGCCGCCGGAGACTTCCCATCAATCGACGAACTCGCCGATTATGTCCAGCAAGAACGCGGCGCCATCGCCCTGATCCCGCTCGATCAACTCGACTTCCGTTTCCGCGCGCTCAACATCGACGACATCAACGTCCTGCGTCCCGGTGACAAGGACTGGCCACTGCGTTCATGGCTCCAGGTCACGTCTCGGACGACCCTCGACACCGCCACTGCAAACGCCCTGAAGACTGCTGTCGCCCCCAGCCTCCCCGCGCCCGTGTCGATGACCTGGGCCGGAGACATCATCATCGCCCGCCAGGTTCAGCGCCGGATCAATGAGATCGGCGATTGGGCCGCGCCCTTCCGCGACATCCACCCCATCCTCACCTGGGCCGACATTACTGTCTCGAATCTCGAAACCTCGCTTTCGGACAGTTTCGAAACGATCCTCGACCCAACCACCTTCACATTCAAGACGGACCCACCAGCCATCGAAGGACTCCAACTGGCCGGGATCGACGTAGTCTCCCGCGCGAACAATCACTCCTTCAACTACGGTCAGATCGGGAT
>JBGSWU010000060.1:0-15323 GCA_041751795.1 Thermomicrobiales bacterium | reverse complement strand
ACGCACGTCCCGAGCAACCCGCTCCGCTTCACGTCAACCTACGGTTGCTGGAGTAACCAATCGGTAGCAAGCGCGATGTTGTCGATGTCCTCCGGATCAAGTCGTCGATCGCGCATCGACGGAGACCAGTACAGGAGCGCTGCAAACCCTGACCGCGCCAGCGCCTCGCCGAGACGCGGCACCTGCGGATGATCGACCCCGAACGGCACAACACCGAGACACACCACGATTCCGGGATGTAGCCCCTTCGCGCTCGGTCGATAGACGTCACCCTCCGCGTGCCCGTCCTGCGTTGGATACGACAGTCGCTCGACAACTGGGCGTGGAGTAACCCAGTTGAGCGCTCCTGACGGGAGCATCGGCAGAACCTTGAGGAAGAACACCGTCGTCTTCCACGCGGCGCGGATCGTTCGACTGATACGGAATACCTTGCGCATCATGTCATGTACCAGTTCCATGCAGGGTCTACGTGTCGCTGATCACCATTCCACCCACGCGGGCAATGCCCTGCCGTCCACTCCGATACTATCGGATGAAGATGAAGAGTGGTGCTACCATGCTGCGAACTTTCTCCTTGGCTTCATCAAGAGTCACAACCTCCATCATGCCGCCGGGGAACCGATCTACGGGCTGGCAGTGATCGAGGAACGCAATCGCCGTGGGGACAATCGAACTCGGTGAACTCGTCGTCGACGTGATTGACGAACATTTCTCCAGGCGGTCTGCAACCCCGAACGAACTGGATGAGGAGTGACAGTGCCGGGAACGACCGACGACGAATCAATGGATGAACAGCAGCGTCATCTCGATCGACGCAGCGGATCGGTTGGCGAGGTACTGGCCGTCTCGACCCGGCTCGGGCTGACATCGTTTGGTGGTCCGGTTGCACACCTTGGTTACTTCCGGGAAGAGTATGTTCACCGTCGTAAGTGGCTCGACGAGGGGGCATATGCCGACATCGTCGCCCTCTGCCAGTTCCTGCCGGGACCAGCCAGCTCCCAGGTCGGCATCTCAATCGGCCTCGTCCGGGCAGGTTTCCGGGGGGCGCTGGCCGCCTGGCTCGGCTTCACGTTGCCGTCTGTCCTCGCCCTGCTTGCCTTCGCGTACGGGGTCGACCGAATCGGCGGCGTCCTCGATGCCGGTTGGCTGCATGGCCTCAAGATCGTCGCTGTCGCCGTCGTCGCCCAGGCCGTCTATGGGATGGCCGTCAACCTCACGCCCGACCGGGAGCGGGTGACGCTGGCGATTCTGGCTGCTGTCACTGTCCTTGCCTGGTCGACGGCGCTCAGCCAGGTGCTCGTCATCATCGCCGCCGGGCTCATTGGCTGGCGTTTCCTGCCCCGCGTCGAACTCCTGCCCGTCAAGCCTCTCATGGTCGGGATCAGCAAACGGACGGCGCTGATCAGTTGGGGGATCTTTTTCGCCCTCCTGCTAGGGCTGCCGATCGTCCACGGCCTCGT
Organism: Thermomicrobiales bacterium; assembly: GCA_041751795.1. Lineage (GTDB taxonomy): Bacteria > Chloroflexota > Chloroflexia > Thermomicrobiales > CFX8 > JBBECJ01. Next base: position 13,863 of record JBGSWU010000060.1, on the reverse strand, counting down.
CGGTGGCCAGGCACTGTCGATGCTGGATGGCTTTTACCGGGCCGGATCGCTCGTCTTCGGTGGTGGCCACGTCGTCCTGCCGCTCCTCCAGGCCGAGGTCGTCCCACCCGGCTGGCTGACGAACGAGGAGTTCATCGCCGGATATGGTGCTGCCCAGGCTGTCCCTGGCCCCCTCTTCACCTTCGCCGCCTACCTCGGGGCGATGACCTGGGGCGGAACAAACGCCTGGATCGGCGCCGCCATCGCCATCTTCGCCATCTTTATTCCGTCCTTCCTGCTCATCGTCGGTGCACTGCCCTTCTGGGACCTGCTCCGGTCGCGAGTCGATTTCCAGGCAGCCCTGCGCGGCATCAACGCTGGAGTCGTCGGCATCCTCCTGGCCGCGCTGTACGATCCGGTCTGGACGAGCGCGATCGTAGCACCGGAGGATTTTGCCCTCGGGCTGTCTGCCTTCGGCCTGCTCGTGTTCTGGAAGCAACCACCGTGGCTTGTCGTCGTTTTCGCCGCGATCGGTGGCGAGATCATCAGTCGCCTCTAATCCCGTTCGCTCCAGAGCGATGTTACGATGCCCTTCCCGTACCAGGGGAATTCATCGACGTGGAAAGAGGGAGGTTGAGCGAATGGTGAAGGAAACGAGCCCACGCGATCTGGTGCTGGCGAATTTATCGTGGCCAGAAGTAGCCGAGATCAAGGACCAGGTCGAACTTGTCCTCCAGCCAGTTGGCTCCAACGAGCAGCACGGACCGAACCTGGCGCTCTGCATGGATATCGCCGGATCGTTCGAGTTCTGCCGACGTGTCAGCGAACGGCTCTACCCGAAGGTGCTCGTCGCGCCGCCTATGCCGTGGGGCGTCTCGTTCCACCATATGAACTTCCCCGGCACGATCACGCTCTCGAACGAAACCTTCATCCAGGTCCTGACCGAGGTCGTCGCCTCGCTCCATCACCACGGCTTCAAACGCTTCATGCTGATGAACGGCCACGGCGGCAACATCCCGGCGATGGGTGTCGCGACCGTCCGGATCAAGGAAGAGATCGATCCCGACTTCATCGGTGCCGGCAGTTACTTCCACTTCATGGATCGCGAGATCCACAAGAAGTTCGGCGCGACTCCCTACACCGGACACGCCTGCGAAGCCGAGACCGCCCGCGCAATGGAACTCATCCCGCAGCACGTCAAGTACGACACGATCGCCCAGGGTGACATGACCGACCTGATGTACGAGTTCAACCAGACGCTGAAGAAGTACAACGTCACTGTCCCGTACCGGTTCGACGAGATGACTCGCAACGGCGCCCTCGGCGACGCCCGGATTGCGACGCCCGAATACGGCAAGGCGCTGGTCGACAACGCCCTTGACAACTTCACATCCTTTGTCGAGGAACTGCTCGCCAACAGCTGAGTTCCACAACACACGCCCGACACGCCGGATTGCGTTATCTGGCGTGCCGGGCAGAACTACCCTGTCGGTTTGATTCGACATACAACTACATTATGTCAGGTGGCGTTCGGCAATTTACGACCGAGGAATCGCCCGCGCAATCCCGTGCAGCATCCCGCGGAACACGAACTGATGGGCGGGGTAGAGGAGATACCAATAGGCCAGGCCGAGCAACCCGGCTGGGTCATAGAGGGCCGTTTGCCGGATGAGTGTTCCACCCTCGATCGGTTCCACCTCGAACTGCAACCAGGCTCGACCCGGCACTTTCATCTCCGCGTACAAGCGCAACAGGTGATCGGGTTCGTACGCCTCGACGCGCCAGAAGTCGATCGTTTCACCCGGCAGCGCGTACTCCGGGTTACGTCGTCCCCGCCGCAATCCGGCGCCCCCCACCACAAGGTCCATCAAACCACGGAGCTTCCACAGCCGATCCCCGTAGTAGTACCCCGTTCTGCCGCCGAGTCGCCGAATCGGCGTGAATGCCCGGTCCGGGGTCGTACGCACCTTGACGGACCGTGAATCAACGATCCGCTGTCCGAACTTCACGCCGCCAAACCCTGCCGATTGCCCCTGCATCGAGAGCGCGTCGTTCCAGCGCGTCGTCGCGAATTCCTCATCCTCATTGGCAAGCGCCCGTTGGATCGCCTCGCTCATCCCACGTGGACGGATCGAGAAGTCCTGCAATGCCTGCTGATCGTGAACGACACTCTCGTTACGCAGGCTATCGACCAGTTTGCGACCAACACGCGCGTAGACCGGTGTTACCAGACCCAGCCACAAACTCGAGATACGCGGAGACAGCGCCGGCACTGGAAGGATCCACCGCCGCAGGCCACGCTGGCGGGCGTACTCCTTCATCATTTCCTCGTACGAGACCTTGTCAGCGCCACCTATTTCGTACACCCGACTACTGTCAAGATCGATCTCAGAACCAGCGACGAGATACGCCAGCACGTCCTCAACGGCGATCGGCTGGGTGCGCGTGCGGACCCAGCGTGGCGTCGTCATCACCGGGAGTTTCTCGGCCAGCGCCCGGAACAGTTCGTACGACAAACTACCGGAGCCGATAATCACCGACGCGCGAAACTCGATCGCCGGAACGCCCGAGTCCCGCAACACCTTTCCAACTGCCTGTCGGCTGGCCAGATGAGGCGACAGCGCATCACCATGGGCCAACCCGCCGAGGTAGATGATCCGCTGAACGCCTGCGGCGAGGGCAGCATCGGCGAAGTTCTGTGCCGACTGTCGCTCGTCGCGCTCGAAGTCCTTGCCTGAACCCATCGAATGCGCCAGGTAGTAGGCAACGCCGATGCCCTCCAGCGCCTTCGGCAACGTTTCCGGCTTCAGCAGATCACCGCCGACGACCTCAGTCGTCTCCGCCACCCGATCGCGCAGGTATTCCGGTCGACGAGCCATACAGCGTACCCGCTGCCCGCGTTCCTGGAACTCCCGCAGCAGTCGCCCACCGATGTATCCAGTGGCGCCGACGATCAGGATGGGTTGCGTGTCTCCTGCAGTATTCATGTCACCATCATGACACATTCCGGAGCCTGATATGGTCGAAGGACACAGAACTGAGGCACTGGGCAGGGATACGGTCTGACGAACGAGAAAACAGCGACTGTCGATTTCCAGTCTTCTCGTTCGACTAAGTGGTAGAAGCAGTCTGCGGGCCGAATGTGGACTGCGATACGAATTCATCGTGCGTGGTCTGGAAAGCGAGGAAAACGCCGTGGCGCAGCCAATCACTCCATGCCTCTGGTTCGATGGCAATGCCGAGGAAGCCGTCGACTACTACATTTCGGTCTTCAAGGATGCCAGCGTGCAGCACGTCGATCGATACAGCGACGTTGGCCCGGACCCTGATGCTCCGGTCGTCTTCATCGAGTTCCAGATCAACGGGCAGCCATTTGGGGCAATCAACGGCGGTCCGGAGTTTCAATTCACTGAAGCGGTATCGTTCTCTATCGAGTGCGCCAACCAGGACGAGGTTGACTACTACTGGAATACACTCACCAAGGACGGTGAGCCAAGTCAATGTGGCTGGCTGAAAGACAAGTACGGCGTCTCGTGGCAGGTCGTGCCGCGGATACTCTTCGACCTGATGCGCGACGATGATCGTGGACGTGCCGGACAGGTCATGCGGCGGATGCTCCAGATGACCAAACTCGACATCGCGGAGCTTCAGGCCGCCTACAACCACTAATTTCCATCCAGGAATGAGCATTGGACGGCAACGGAAACGAAGAGGAGGAGGCCAGGACCCAGCACACGAACGACGACTGGAAACGCATTCGATCGAACCACTGATACGTTATTGAAGGAGATTCCTATGGCAACGGTCAGCACCTACCTCAACTTCAAGCGAGAAACCGAAGCAGCCTTCAACTTCTACAAGTCTGTCTTCGGCACCGAGTTCGTCGGCAGCATCGTACGCTTTGGCGATATCCCTTCGGAGGAGGGCCAGCCTGGACCCAGCGACGAGGACAAGAACCTCGTGATGAACGTCCAGCTGCCGATCCTCGGCGGTCACCTCCTGATGGGCACCGACGCTCCCGAGTCAATGGGCTTCAACCTCAACCAGGGCAACAATATGTACATCAGCCTGCACCCTGATTCACGCGAAGAAGCCGATTCGCTCTTCGCCGCACTATCCGAGGGTGGCACCATCGAGATGCCTCTCGAGGATCAGTTCTGGGGCGACTACTTCGGCGACCTGATCGACAAGTTCGGCACCCGCTGGATGATCAACCACTCACCGTCGCGCTAAGCGACACGGCGTGCGTGAGTACCTGGACGACGCTCAAGCGACCTGCTCTGGTTGCGTGGGCGTCGTCCACGTCGTTCCTGTGCGAGCGGCTGTTAGACTGCCTGCATGGTTGACCGCATCTTCTCTGAACCCAGCCTCGCCGCGTTATACGACTTGCTCGCCCCGTGGGGAGAGCCTGACGACGAGTTCTACATCGACCTGGTGATGTCCGCGACATCCGTCCTCGATGTCGGTTGTGGAACCGGCCAACTGCTGCACCACGCCCGCGAGACAGGTCACCGCGGCCGTCTCTGCGGCGTCGACCCCGCAACGGCGATGCTCGACGTCGCTCGAATCCGCTCAGACATCGAGTGGATCGACGGCGATCTCACATCGGTCCGCTTCGACCAGGAGTTCGATCTGATCGTCATGACGGGCCATGCCTTCCAGGTGTTCCTCACCGACGAGCAACTCCACACCGCGCTCAGCGCGATCCGCTCAGCCCTGACTCCGGACGGTCGCTTCGCGTTCGAGACGCGCAACCCGCTGGCACGGGCGTGGGAAGGCTGGACCCCGGATACGGTCGTCGAGATCGTGACACCGGGGGGTGCCGTCGTCCAATTCTCACGGGAGGTTGAGACGCCGGTCGCAGGAGACATCGTCCGTTTCACATCGACGTTCACGAGCGCGAACTGGGATCAGCCGCAGGAAAGCCAAAGCGCGCTGCGTTTCCTCGACGCCGATACACTGGCGTCATTTCTCACCATTGCCGGACTAACGATCGAGGAACAGTTCGGCACCTGGGATCGACAACCACTGAGCTCCATCAGCCCGGAGATCATCATCATCGCTCGTCCTGCTCACATTGCATGAGTCGCGACGGCGAACGATAATCTGCTCAACTCGACACTGGTATCTAGACATCTGACGATTGAAGATCGAATGCAGGGAGCGGCCATGAACGCACGCGATACAGAGGACCAGACGAACGTCGTCGTCCGCGACTTTACAAGTGCCGACGATGCCATACGTGCGATTCAGGGGTTGAAGAGTGTTGGCTTCGCGGAACGAGACATCGACGTCGTCGCACAGGATGATGCCCTCGAACAATCAATTCGCGACAAGGCATTTCCCGACGAGCCAGAAGGGCCACTGTCCCGGTTGACGGGAGCGATCGCCTCTCTGGCCCACCGCCTTACCCACCATGGCGTGGCCGAAGAGCACGCGCACGAGTACACCGGCAAAGTCGAAGCAGCGCACATTCTCGTCGCAGTCGCTGCAAATGAGCGCGCACAACTCGCAAACGACGTGATGCACGATGGCCTGGCCTACACCGGCCACATGCACGCCACCGAGCAGAACCACCCCTATCTCGACTCCAGCACCGGCTCCGGAGCAGGTGTCGCAACGAGCCTCGGCACGGCAACCGGCATCACCCCAGGTAGTGGCTACGAGGGCAACACCGGCTCGACCGCCGAATCCTCGACCGGACCGCTCGGCCAATATGCTCCGGGAGCCGACACGAGAAACCCGAGCGACGATTTCCCCGGCCACGAGGCCCACATCGAAGGTGACCTGCGAGGGATGACCTCGGCAGAAGCCACCGACATCGAGTATCAAGCGATGGTCGTCGATGGCGTGGATACGGACGACGAATCGACTCGTGACAACGATGTCCCGTTCGACGATGTTGCAGACGAAGGATCAGCCGACGCTGTCGAAACCGGCATCTTCAACCCTGGCAGCGGCTCAACCGGTAACGCGATCCTCGACATGAGCATCGGCACGACGGCAGGCGTCACCCCCAGCATCGATACCCTCCTCGGCATGGATGAAGGCGAAGGCTACACCGAATCCGAAGACGATGATGACGACGACGAGGACAAGTAACTTCGCATTTACGCATTACCGTGTGCACCATGATGTACCGCAAGGAGTCGATGCCCAATAGGGTTGAGGATTCTCATTCCGATTCATTAGACCAATCATCTGGCCCGCCACATTCAGAAATACGAAACTCGTCTATCAGTGGCGGATGACCGTAAACGTGGTGCGTCCTTGATGATCATCGTCTCCGTCGATACGAGGGACGATTGTGTATACCCCTGGCTTTTCAAAAGTGATGGGGAGATGATTGATGGCCATCTGAAAGAGTTGTGACTGGCCTTGCAATATGCCAGCCGGTCGGCCCACTTCAAAGTCAACGCCAACTTGTCCCAATACCTGTGCGTCCGCGTCTTGAATCTCGATTTCAGCGTGATGCCGACTATTTGTTTCACCCCACGGAACGCGGAACGCAATTGCGAACGATAGTTGGTACTGTCCGCCCTGTCCCTGCACTACGATTCGATCCCAACCACCACCGAGTAGATAGAGTTTGTCACCCACCACGTCGGCATGGTCCGCAAGGATGAGCCATGCCACGCTTATACGGTTATCGAGTTCCACATCGGGACTGCGTAGTTGCATCTTGACGAATCTCCTTCATTAAACTACCATAAAAACTACAAATCAGACTACAGAGAGGTTGGAGCATTGTCAAGCATCACCATCGCTGCTTTCCTCATAGACGACATGAATGAGGAAAAATTCTGGGGTGGTGGTGAACCTGGGCGTAGCCTTACAGCAGACCAAGTCCTCCAGGTACTTGAACACCGCTTCGCGGTTGCACGGAACCGAAAGGAGCGACGTGGACAATATCTCGTTATCGGCCAAGATCGCAGTGGTGAGTGTCTGGCCATCCCGATCGAGTCAACACACGATCCAGTAATCTGGCGCCCAGTGACCGCTTGGCGCTGCACTGAAGCCCAGCGAGCACGCCTACCAAGGAGCAGGTAACACGTGAACAGATGTAATAGGGGGATAGGAATGGAACACAACAACGATAAAGACTACAACCAAGACGATGAGTGGGCCCTCGATCAGGCGGAAACTCATGAGCCGCCGAAGAACCCCCGAGCGATAGTATCAGTTGCCTTCCCTCGAGATGACTTCAGTAAGGTGAGCGAAGCTGCGAGCGCGAGCAACATGAAGGTATCAGAGTTCATCCGAACTGCAGCACTTGAGCGAGCTGAACGGGTTATGGGAACCTCACGCACCTACTCGATGAGCACTTCGGGCAGCGGAGCTTTGCACCTCACCTTCACAGCCGCCGCGCCTGCTCGCCGAGACGTACACCAACCCACCTGATCGTGAGCGTTTCATTAAAGTAACGCTCACGGTCTCGCCAATTATTCTGTTTACCGTAGATCAACACGAATACGGAGCTTGATTACCAACCGTTTTGACCATCTTGGGAAGCACTACGAATCACACCAACCCATGCTCGAAAGCGAAGGCAGTCGCGGCCGTCCGGGAGTTGACGCCGAGCTTGTTGTAGACCGATTGGAGATGGCGCGCGACGGTGCGCGGGGAGATGAAGAGGGCATCGGCGACGTCGGCGTCGGTCATGCCCTTGGCGACCAGTTGCAGCACCTCGACTTCGCGGACCGAGAGGCCACCAGCCGTCCGTGCGACTGGCTTCACCGGCAGTCGCCGTTCTACCGCCGCGATTCGCTCCAACGCGGGAGCCGCTCCGAGACGGTCGAACACGTCGCGAGCGGCTTCAAGCAGTGGCATGGCGTCCGACGAGCGATCCTGCGCCAGCGCCAGTTCGGCCAGACTGAGCAGGGTCAACGCGCGCTCGTATGGCGCACTGCATGCGTCGGCCAGCCGGCGAGACTCGTCGAGCGCGATCGCAGCGGCATCGTACTGACCAGCCGCGATGTCGAGCTCGCCGAGGAAGCGCTGAACCGACAGCAGCACTAGCGGCTGACGAGGAACTCGAGCGCGATCGAGCGCGGCCCGCGCTGCGGCGCTTGCCTGCTCCGGTTGCCCCTCCAGCAGCCTCAATCGCGCTCGGAGCAACAGACCAGATGCCCGGTCGGTCAACCTACCTGACCAGTCGAGCCAGTACTCGTGCGCGTCGATCCATTCACGCGCTCGCTCAGGACGCCCCTCGTCGAGTGCGAGATCAGCGGCAACTCGTTGCAACGCCAGCGTCCGGACGAAGAACGGGCTGCTCGGCTCCGTTTCTGTTCCGTGTGGGATGCCAACCTGAATTCGGCCCCAGGCCGCTTCCCGCTCACCGCGCAGCCGCTCGATCTCGGCAAGCGCCGCAAGGCAGTCCACCCGCAGGAAACTCGTTTTCTGGTAGATCTGCGCGCCCTCGTACGCCTCGTCCCAGTCCCCACGCGCGATCTGCTCAGGGAAGAGTGGCAACAACGGCTGGCCATCGCGGTAACTCGCGAACGTGCTCGTCTGCACCCAGGTATCGGCGTATCCGGCCTGCACCTCACGACGCGCGTCGAGGTCGGCGGTGTAGTAGACGAGGACAGCTTCCAGCATCACCCACTTCAGCGCCGCCGCCGCCATGAAGTTGTTCCCGAGCCCGAAGAAGTGCTCGCTGGCCCGTTCGAGCGCTGCCCGGCCCTCGTCCGGCCTGCCGGTCGCGGCATAGGCGAGGCCGAGGCCGAACAGTGCGTGGGCGATTTCGCTATGGTGTGCGGGAGATAGTTCCCCCTGCTGGCGCGCGAGGCAGCCTTCGCCAACGCGGATCGCGTCATCGAAACGGCCATGATGCGAGAGCCACTGTGTCAGCGGCCCCTGGCTCCCGGCATAGCCGCGACCCATCGCGAGCACCCGCTCGTGGTCGTCGGATGAGAGCGCGTCGTACGCCTCGACCGCCTGCGTCAGTTCGGCCAGCGTGTTCTCGCCGATGAAGCCTCGAATTCTCGCCCGGCTCCAGAGGACGATCGCGTTCAGCGCGCGGTCCTGGACCTGCTCGGTCACCCAGGCCGCCTGCTCCAGGTAGCCAAGCGCTCGATGCGGGTCGGTATAGCGGTACGCTTCGGCCAGGTTGCAGAGGAGCCAACCTCGCTCGATCGCCGACGAGTCGTCCCGCTCCAGCAGCCGCAACGCCTGTTCGTAGCGCTGAACAGCGTCCTGTGTCGCGCGTGCCCGGCCTGCTCGCTCCCCGGCATTTACCAGCCAGCCAGCAGCTCGTGGATCACCGGCCCGCTCCAGATGGTGGGCAACGGTGTCCGGGTCGGCGTTCGGACGCGATGCCAGGATCTCGCCGATCTTGCGGTGCCAGGCCAGCCGCCGTGGCAGCAACATCCCATCGTAGAGTGCCTCGCGAACCAGCGCGTGGTCGAATCGCAGGCCACCACTTCCGGGTTGCTCGACCAGCAACCGCGCCGCAAGCGCCTGCTCGACCGTCCGGTGCAATGCGTCGTCATCTACACCGGAAACCTCGCGCCAGAGCGTCAGCGGCACCTCGGTCCCGATCACCGCCGCAACTTGTAACAGTTCCTGCGCCTCATCGTCCAGCCAGCCGACATGGGTGTCGATGATCTGGCGGATCAGCAGCGGCACCTGCGTGTCTGACAAATCGCCGAGTTGCCAGACACCGCTGACGTCGACCAGCAGTCCATCGTGTTCCAGCGAGCGAAGCAATTCCTCGGTGAAGAACGGGTTTCCCTCGGCATAGTGGTCGAGATAGTGGACCAGTCGCGCTTCGTCCTCATCCGGCAACTCATAGCGGTCAACGACGAGTTGGCGGATCGAATCGCTGGCAATCCGTCGCAAACTGACGCGCACCGGACGGGCTTCACGCACGAACTGCGGCAGGTAGCGATAGAGTGGCGACTGCGCAGACAACTCGACATCGCGGTACGTAACCAGGATCAGCAGCCGCAGATCGCGCAGAGACCGCGAAACGAACCGCAACAGTTCCAGGCTGGTGGCCTCGGCCCAATGCTGGTCCTCGAAGACGAGCACCGCCGGTGTTTTCCCTGCCAACGCGCGGAAAAATCCAAGCATCTGGGTAAAGAGAACGTCCTGACTCGGCGCGGCAGACGACTCGTCCGTCCCTGCCAGGAGCGGCACTGGCGGCAGACCCTCACTGGGCACGTCACCACTGAGCAATTCGCTCCACGGGCCGTATGGCGGCGTCGTTGCCAGTTCGTAGCAGCCGCCGGACAGCACCAGCATCCCGGAATCGCGCGCATCAGCCGCCAGTGCCTCGACCAGCGCCGTTTTCCCGATCCCTGCTTCACCACCGATCAGCACGAGTCGTCCCTGCCCGGCTATCGCGTCGCGCAGGCTGTCGCGCAGGAGCGCAATTTCGGCATCGCGACCATACAGGGAGGAGCGTGTTTGCAGTTGGGACGGCTGTGAGCGTGGCATCGTCGTGACAGTTCCGCTCGACAGATCACAGATCGTCGCTGGCTCAACGCTGTCGCAGGCGCGGCAGGATTCGACTATAGCACGCACACCACTGGAACATAAGCGTAGGTTCGTGGGCCGATGATGCGAATCATCGGTCTATCGATACTGCCCACGAGTGGCGCATCGACCACGTAACGACGATCAGCACAGGCACCGGTCAGATCCAGATCAACGCCCTCACCGCGCTGCTCGTCCGCGACCGGCAGGCCGAACCTGTACACGCATCCGAACTGGCTGAAGCGACCGGAGATTAACGATGCTCGACGAACATCATCGATCGCGGGGAACCAATTGAGCACTATTACCCAACCATCCTCACCTGTCGGCGTCGATCCAGAATTGGGTGTTTTTCGCGATGAAGAACCGACGTCAACGACCTACCCTGACGAACGTTGACAATGGATGCCCGCGACGATGGTGTCGCTGGGCAAAACGCAGAGGAGCGTGCCATGACCGCAGCACCATTGAGGCTGCTTGCAATCCTCGCCCACCCCGACGACGAATCGCTCGGGATCGGCGGGACACTCGCGAAGTACGCGAGTGAGGGAATCGAAACCCACCTTGTCTGCGCCACACGCGGGGAAGCGGGCTGGTTCGGCGAACCCGAGGACTACCCCGGCCCATTCGAGTTCGGCCAGATTCGAGAACAGGAACTGCGTCACGCTGCCGACGTCCTCGGCATCAGTTCGCTCCGCTTCCTCGACTACTGCGACGGCGATCTCGACCGCGTCCCAGCGTCGCGCGCCATCGCCCGGATCGTCGGCCAGATTCGCGATATCCGACCGGATGTCGTCATCACCTTCGGCCCCGACGGCGCGTACGGTCATCCTGACCACATCGCCATCTCACAGTTGACGACGACTGCCGTGATGGCTGCCAACGACGAGTGCGTCCTGACCGGATCGCAACTTCCGCATCAGGTGCAGAAGCTGTACTACATGGTGTTCCTCGAACAAACGAACGCCATCTACGAAGAAGCCTTCGGTGACCTCGTGATGGAAATCGATGGCGTCGAACGACGCTCGGTTTCCTGGCCAGATTGGGCCATCACCACGCACATCGATACATCCGACTACTGGCGTCAGGCCTGGGACGCGATCTCGTGTCATCGCTCGCAACTCCCCGGTTACGACGCGATCGCGAATCTGCCGGAAGCGCGGCTCCGCGACCTCCTCGCACCCCAGACGTTTTATCGCGCAATCAGCTTTGTCAATGGCGGGCGAGACGTCGAAGACGACCTCTTCGCCGGCCTGCGCTGATTTGAACAGTCCGTAGTCGAACGAAGGTACCACCCAGCCGGATGCGGTGGTGTCCGGTGAACGCTCTCTCTGGCCAACGATGGCCACGCGAATCCACCGGCAACGACGCTGGTGCATGAGAGGAGATATTGATGCTCGTTCCAGCGACGACCCGCCAGTACGACGACATGCCCCGATTCGCCCTGCTCCCGTATGTGCCACCACGCATCATGCTGCTGACATCCACCGTTGCCGGCGCGTCGGTCGCTGCGGGATCACTGGCGGGATTGCCACTCTGGGCGATCGCGATTGCGGGTGTCGTTCCGTGGTTCCCGGTTTTCAGCCACGAAACGATCTGGACGTGGCGCAACTACGGCTGGCTCGCCATCTTCTACGTCCTCGCCATCAGTCAGACTGGTCACTTCGCCGAGCATCTGGCGCAGATGGTCCAGATCCACATCCTCGGTCAAACAGGGCAGGACGCGCGCGGTGTCGTCAGCACGCTCGACGTCGAGTGGGTCCATCTGGTCTGGAATGGGTGGGTCGTCCTCGCTGCCGGAGTCCTCGTCGCGCGATTTCGCACCAACCGCTGGCTCTGGCTGTCGGTGGTCGGATCGGTGGTGGCCGTCCGCTGACACGTCCCGATCTGCACTTCATCTACAACGCTGTCGAAACGGCGCCGCTCATCGTCGCATTCGTCATCCAACTGCGTCGCTCGCGAACCTGAGCCATGAAAGGAGCCGCCATGTCATGACCTGAATCCCGGCGCAGCAGCTGTGCCGACCACTCCTGTCCATCGCAGCATCTGGCCAAATGAATCAAGGAGGATTCACACGATGCGTCGCCGATTTCTGACGCTTTCCGCGGTGGCCATGACGGCCATCACCCTGCTGATCCCAACGCTCGCCAGCGCCAGTCAGCACACCGACCTGCCGGAGAATGTCATCTTCGCGGAGCACACCCGCAGCGCCGTCAGCGTATTCGAGCGGACCGAGGGTTGCCTCACGACGTCGATCTTCCTGAGAGTATCTGAATACAAACAAGCATGGAACGACGGCACACGTGACAACCATCGTCAGGCCTCGATCGGTATCTACCAGGAAGATATCTGCCTCGACGACGTCATCCTTGATGTCGAATTCGAATCCGACGACATGGCCTTCGACATCGCCAATCGACTGAGTGGCGCCGCCTTAAAGGGCCAGTTCATGGCCAACGACGGCGCTGGTGGCGAACAGCCGGTCTCGGTCAACGTCAGATGGAATCCAACCGGACCACGGGTGAACTACCAGTTCGCTGACGAGGTCATGGTTGAGAACCCGCTCACCGGAGAACATGGTCCTGCGCTGCAGGAAGAACGACAAACGGAACGCCCGGCGAAGGTGCGCGGAACGATCACCGTCGGCGACCAGACGTTCAGCATCGTTGACCGGAGCGAGACCACGTTCTTCATTCGCTTCGACCTGACATGGACGCTGCTGGCGCAGTAAGCCACGAACCGATTGGCGGCAACGACGGGGTTGCCGTCAGGACACGATCACGAGGAGGTTCAGTCATGAGCAGTCTGCCATTGCGTGGCACGACGGGCATCTACGACGCGCTCATCGCGAGCAAGCAAGGCCCGACCCGACGCGGATCAGGCTCAGAACGACGCTGAGCAGTACCACGTCACATCTACCGTGGGGATGAGCCCACGGCCAACAAGCAGATGGATCCGCGCGATGAAGCGCGGCCAGAAAGGAACAGATCAATGTCGATCGCAGAACGCGCTCTTTCCACGTCCGGCGAGCAGATCGTGCTTGAGGATGATGTGCTCACCGCCTTCATCGCCAGCATCCGTGGACGGGTCATGCGGCCCGGTGACGCTGGCTACAGCGAAGCACGCCAGGTCTGGAACGGAATGATCGATAAGTACCCGGCGCTCATCGTCCGCGCCAGTGGCACCGCTGATGTCGCCACCACCGTCGCCTTCGCCCGCGACCACAACGTCCTGCTGTCGGTTCGTGGCAACGGTCACAACGTCGCCGGGAACGCCGTCGCCGACGGAGCGCTGATGCTCGATCTCTCCGGCATGCGGTCCGTCCAGGTCGACGCCGCCACACGAATCGCCAGGGTCCAGCCGGGTGCCAACTGGGGCGACATTGACCGCGAGACTCAGGTCCAT
>JBGSWU010000059.1:0-2841 GCA_041751795.1 Thermomicrobiales bacterium | reverse complement strand
TGATCAGGCCCCGATCGATCAATCCACGTGCGTTCTCGATCATTCCGGTGTCGAAGATCTCAATCTCCGGTGTCACGAGGTGCTCGTTCATGTCGGCTGCCAGATTCTCAAGGAACGATGGAGAGTTAATGAAGACGCCCCCACCGAAGTTGGTGGAACCGCAGTCAAAACTGGCCACTTCGGGCGAACGTCGAACCGATTCGGCTCGCTGTTCGTCGGTTGTGATTCCAGCCCCACCGCCCGTGGACCAGTTCATCACAATGTCGCAGCCTGCAGCCCGGACCAGGTCGGTGACCTTTTGATACCTCTCCGGATCACACGTCACTACGTGTTGCTCATTGCGAACATGAATGTGTGCGATTGCTGCGCCAGCGCGCCACGAATCCACCACTTGCGCGGCGATCTCTTCCTCGGTGATCGGCACGTACGGGGTCTGCGATCGCATCGTCCCCGATCCGGTCGTTGCCACCGAGATAATCAGTTTTCCCACCCCGAGGAGTTCCTTCCCGAAACTTCCGCCTGCTGCGTATCAGCGTGAAGATGATAGGACGTTCGAGGCGGTTCGGGAAGCCCGAAACGTCGAATTCAAGCTTGTTTCATCGCGTGACCTATGTCGTAGTAAGCGATTATCACCCAAAGGTCACGACAGATGTTAAACGATTGTATATCAACTTGCACATATCTGCATATCCTGATATACTCCTATCAGTAACAAGTGATTCACTAGAAAGATCCTGAAATGAACCTGTTTTCACGAATGTTCCGCTCGCTCCGCGATTCCGCCATGACTGACAAGTCCTTTGAGAGCTACTACGGTGCTGTCGTTCGCCAGCAGGAGACTGGTGGCCCGACTGCATCCGAAGCTCGCCGTGACTTCAACGCCGCTCGCCGCCCGATGGATCGCGTCGGCATCCTCTAACCAGGAGACTGCGCGTCAGAGATCAAATGCGAACGAACTATGGGCGGGTCCACTGATACCCGTCCTGCGACATGGGTTCAGCGTTCCAGAGGTTTGACAGCCTGTCGAAACCGTTGATATACTCCCCCACTGTCAGCATGGCTCGTGGCGCATTCGTCTAGCGGCCTAGGACACCGCCCTCTCAAGGCGGAGATCAGGGGTTCGAATCCCCTATGCGCTACCAAACGGCTCCTGCAATGCGGGAGCCGTTTTTGTCTGTTCCCTCTCCTCCACGTTCAAGTCTTGACGATGCATGCGCCGTCCTGCACCATCGCGTCCAACGGTTCGATAGTTTGGGAGGTCTGGGGGAAACGTGGCTCACGAAGAACTGAAGCGACGCGTTCTTGAGGAGATCGATCGCAACGCCGATCACCTCATTTCAGTCGGAGAACGGATTTACCGCGATCCGGAGTTAGGCTTCAAAGAGTTCAAGACTGCAAAGGTCGTCGCGACCGAGTTCCAGCGGTTGGGCCTCGGCTACCATGAGGAAATCGCGATCACCGGACTGAAAACTCTTGTCGGCGGTGGGTCGGCAGGCCCAACGGTTGGCGTTATCGGCGAACTCGACTCAGTGCTTGTCGCCGACCATGAGTTTGCAAACGCCGACACCGGAGCCGCCCATTGCTGCGGACACAACGCGCAGATCGTCACGATGCTGGGCGTCGCCAACGGTCTCATCCGATCGGGCGCGATCGGCGAGTTGGCTGGGAACGTCGCGTTCTTCGCTGTCCCAGCCGAGGAATACGTCGAAATCGACTACCGAGCCCAACTCCGTCGTGAGGGTAAGACCGAGTTCCTGGGCGGTAAGAGCGAGATGATCCGCCTCGGCGCGTTCGACGACGTCGACATGGCGATGATGGTCCACGGTGCCAGCAGTCAGAACATGCAGGCAGTCGCCGGGATCAGCGCTTCGAACAACGGGTTCGTGGGAAAGCAGGCCCGGTTCATCGGCAAGGCTGCGCATGCCGGTGGCGCTCCGCATCGCGGGATCAACTCGCTGTACGCCGCGGAAATCGCCCTAGCTTCGATCAACGCGCAACGCGAAACATTCAAAGACGAAGACACAGTCCGCATCCACCCGATCCTTACCCGCGGCGGCGACCTCGTCAACGTAATCCCAAACGACGTTCGGTTCGAAACAATGGTGCGAGGCAAGACGGCTGAAGCGATCGAGGACGCAGGCCGAAAAGTGGACCGCGCCCTCCGCGCCGGTGCCGTGGCACTTGGGGCAAAAGTCGAAATCACGACGCTGCCGGGCTATATGCCCCTCTTCAACGATCGCCAGATGTCTCGATTGTTCAAAGAGAACTTCCTGACATTCTACGGTGAAGATGAATGGGAAGACACCGGCCACCGCACAGGATCAACAGATATGGGCGACATCGCCCACATCATGCCGGCCCTCCACCCACACGTAGCAGGCTTTTCCGGGACCGGACATGGCTCGGACTGGGCGATCGACGACAAGTACCTCGTCTACATCCTGCCTGCCAAGTTGATGGCGATGATGGTGATCGACCTTCTGGCAGGCAGCGGTGAAACTGCGAGAGAACTTCTCGAAACATCCAAGCCTCCGATGACGAAGGATGAGTACCTGACCTTCATGCGCCGCAACGCGCGTGAAGAACTGTTTGATGGCGCGGCCATCGGGCCGTCATAGCCTTCCCCAACCGATCCTCACATTCACTATGAAGTAACAGTGTCAGCCTGATGCGAATCGGCTGACACTGTTGCCTCGGCTGGTGCGAGCTGCCGCTGCCTCCACGGAATAATCACTTCTTCAAAGACCACCTGAACCATCGCTGCGGCTGGCACGGCGACAAACGCTCCCGCTGGACCCAACAGCGCGGCACCAACCAGGACGGCAACGAAGACGAGCAACG
>JBGSWU010000058.1:0-7922 GCA_041751795.1 Thermomicrobiales bacterium | reverse complement strand
GGCCGGTCTGAGCGTCTTCGAGATCACGACGGCCCTCTGGTGGTTTTTATCGATCATCGTCGCTGCGGTCTCGTATGTCGCCGTTATCTCGACGATGGCGATCGCAGCATCGGAGCGCTGGCTGGATCGACCGATGACGGTTTCCGACGCGTATCGGCGCACCGGTAGCCGGATTGGGCCGCTGATTGGTCTTCTGCTGGTGTATGGGCTAGCCGTGATCGGTCTCTCCGTCACCGTTGTCGGCATTCCGATCGCGATCTACCTGTTCATCGCCTGGCTGCTGTCGATCCAGGTGCTCCTCGTTGAAAAGACGGGCATTCGCACTGCGCTGTCACGCAGCCGGTTGCTTGTGACGGGACACTGGTGGCGTGTAATCGGAATCGTCATTCTGCTGGCGATTATCCAGGCGGTAATCAGCGTCTTCTTTACGCTGCCTGCAACGATCTTTGGTTTCGGGAGTCTGTTCAGTGACCCGTCCGGAACCGATGTTTCGCCGCTTGTCATCGTCCTCGATGCAGTCGGCAGCACTGCCGGTCAGATTGTCGTTGGTCCGATTGCGTACTGCGCCTACATCCTGCTGTACTATGACCTGCGCGTCCGCAAAGAGGGCCTGGATATTGAACTGACTGCTCGATCGCTTGGTTTGATCGACGCCCCGCCGGTTGCAAGCTGGCCCGGACCGATGGCGTGATCGCTCGCATCCTGCTCGCCCTGGTGCTTGCCGGGGTACTGTCGCTACCGGCCCTACCTGTCTCAGCCATCGACCTCGATACCTACCGCGCTCGTATCGAAGCAGCGAATGATGTGTTGAGTGGAGCGAATCCAGACGTTGCCGTTGCGTTGTCCGAGCTGCGTGGGGTCGAACCAGTTGAACTGGAGAACGGAACGGTCGTCAACCCTGATCTCTCGCTCGTGATCGCTGCGCTGGAAACCTCCCCGCCGGACGAAGCTACAGCCCGGGCTGGTCTCACGGCGATTCTCTCAGCGCTCGATGCAGGCACCAATGGCGGGATCAACGACGCAGAAGCCCATGCGGCACTCGCTGATGTCCTCGCGCGCGAAGAGTTCCAACCTGCGCCGGAGGAGGAGCAATCACGCTCGCTCTGGCAACGCTTTCTGAGTTGGATCGATAGCGTCCTGACGCCCATCTTCGAATGGATCGATCGCCTGTTCGGTGGGAGCGGGGACGGCAACTCCCCGGCGTCAATTGTGATGGCGATCGTCGGTGTACTCGTGATCATTGGCATCGTCGCGTTCGCTGTCCGCAGCGTTCGCGAATCGATGACGCCGGGTGTCACCCGGTTGGCAAACGGTGCCGCCGAGGAGCATTACACCTCAGCCGAAGCGCGAGCCGAGGCGGAACGCTTGTTTGCAGCCGGGGAATATCGTGCTGCTTTGCGGCTCCTTTACCTGGCGACACTCATTCGCTGGGAGGAAGCTGGCCGGCTTCGCTTCGATCGCTCACTGACCAACCGGGAGGTTGTCGCTCGCGTCACACTTCAGGGTGACGCGCCACTGCTGGGCCAGCTATCTCCGCTCGTCGATCGCTTCGATCGCGTCTGGTACGGCGGAGCGACATGTACGGCGGAGGACTACACGAATTTCGCCTCGCTCGCCGACCGAGCCTGGGAAGCAGCGTGACAAACCGATCGTACAAGGTGCCAGGTCGTGGACTCCTCGTCATCGGAGGATTGCTGGTCGCGCTTGCGCTGCTCGCTCTCGTCGCACGATCGAATGAGACGTCGGGCGTCGAGGGGCCATCGTTGTCGATGCACGTGACGGTCGAAGATGGTGGTCGAGCACTCTTCATCTGGCTGGCAGAACTCGGCTACGACGTGCGTCCACTTGAGTACCGGACATTTGAGTTGGACGCCGACATCGATGCCTTCTTCGTCCTCGCACCATCGTTCGATTTGACCGATGATGCGTCGAATAATGTCCTCGATTGGGTCGATCAGGGTGGCACGCTGCTCATCGCAGCCGAAACACCAAACCAGCTGCTTGACGACCTCGATCTCGATCTGGGCTTCCGAGGCAAGAATTACGAGATCGCAGTGCCGGCGCAGCCAGTGTTTGATGGCCCTGTGTTGCAGTCGTCAATCGTCGAAACGGGAACGATTCTGACGTTGCCGGACGCGACCTGGGTCCCGCTCTTGGGTGTCAACGAATCCGGGAGCATAACGGTCGCGGCAACGACCAGCTATGGTCGCGGGCGCATTCACGTTCTGACGAGCGAGTACCTGTTGTCGAACGCCGGGCTCGGTGAGGCCGACAACGCAGCGTACATCCTACATGTCCTCGATGGAATCCCTGGCGGCGGCACCGTCGTCTTCGACGAGTACCACCACGGGCTGACTGAACACGGTACGTTGACGCAGCGGCTCGTCCGTGAACCGTGGGGTTGGGCAGTTTTGTGGGTCGCCGCGTTTACCTTTGCCTGGCTGGCGTTCTCAGGAAAACGTTTCGGAAAGTCGCTTGCACCACCGCCGAGCTGGGCGCGCAGATCGAGCGGCGAGTACGTCACGACACTTGGAGCGTTGTTGCGTCGCGGTCAGCATGAGGTTTGGCTACGGCAAAATTACGTCGCTCAAGTCAAGATTTCGCTCGGACGTCGGTACCGGATTCAAGCCAACCAACCGGCAAGAGAATTCGCTGCGTCCCTCAGCGAGCGTCGAGCTGAAGCGGCTCAACTTGCCGGCCCTCTCGAGCGACTGGAAGCGACACAGCCACTCGATGAAGATACGACACTTGCATTGATGCGCGACGTTGACGCGATCAAGCGGCGGATCGGCGGGGCATGATACTGCGTGTAATCTAAAGTGATTTCTTCATCTCGGTATCGATTGTGAAACTCATGTCTGCAAACAAGAGGTTGAGGAGTATGCATTGAGCAACGTTACGACGATCCGCGAGCGGTTCCTTGGCGAGGCTGAGCGCGCTGTCGTTGGCCAGGAAGAGACGCTGGAACTACTCCTCGTCAGCCTGCTTGCTGGCGGTCATGTCCTCCTCGAAGGCGTACCTGGAACGGCGAAGACGCTGATGGCGAAGACACTCGCGTCATTGCTGCGGGCGGAGTTTTCGCGCGTCCAGTTCACGCCCGACCTGATGCCATCCGATATTCTTGGTACGAGCGTCTACGATCTACAGTCAGGCCAATTCAATCTCCGGCGTGGGCCGATCTTCACGAACATCCGGCTAGCAGACGAGATCAACCGCGCGCCCGCCAAGACCCAGTCGGCTCTGCTGGAAGCGATGGAAGAGCGCCAGGTTACTCTTGAGGGGACCCGCCAGCAACTTCCCGATCTGTTCATGGTTATCGCGACGCAGAACCCGATTGAGTACGAGGGCACCTATCCACTCCCGGAGGCGCAACTCGATCGCTTTTTCTTCAAGTTGCTCGTTGACCACGGTGACGCCGAGGTCGAGCAGGCCATCCTCGCCCGCTACCATCGAGGCTTCGACGCTCGCCAGCTCGATGCGCTGCAACTTCAACCGGTGATCGACGAGCCGACGCTCGCCAATCTTCGCGGCGGATGGCAAAACGTTTCCGTTGAAGCGGGCGTGATGGCATATATCACCCGTATCGTCCGGGCGACGCGTGAGTCGAACGACATTCTGTTGGGCGCAAGTCCGCGAGCCGGAATTGCGTTATTGCTCGGGAGTAAGGTGCTGGCGGCGCTCAGCGGAAGAGACTACGTCCTGCCGGACGATATCAAGCGGCTGACGCTGCCGGTCATGCGTCACCGGATTCTGCTCAAGCCGGAAGCCGAACTGGAAGCACTCACGCCTGATCTCGTTATCCAGCGGCTGTTGGCCGGCGTAGAAGTTCCACGATAAGTGTCGTTCGCTTTTATTCCGACTCGTCGTCTCCTCTGGACAGGGCTCGGTCTCGTCGTGCCGCTCGTACTCGCGACGATCGTGCCGGGCCTAGAGTGGGTTGCGCTCGCCTATCTTGTTGGGCTGGTAGGGGTCGTGACACTGGACGCACGGCGGTCACCGCGCGCGTCGCAATTCAGCGTCGAACGACAGCACGATCCGCGGATCTCGCTTGCTGAAGCCAATCCCGTTAATATCGTCGTTCAATGGAACCTCCCTGGTATCCTCGGCACGCCCCGCCAACTGCGCATCCGTGACGAGGCTCCAGTTGATATCCCGAACGACGGGACGATCTTCGATGGGTCGATCGCACCCGGTGGATCCTGGTCTGGCCGATACCACCTGTCACCTCGACGCCGAGGGGATTACCCATTCGGGGCGGTGGTACTTCGCGTTGAATCCCCGCTACGGCTACTTCTCTGGCAACATCGCTATGAATTCGATGATGCGGCGCGTGTCTATCCGAACCTCCGCGCCATCGCTCGCTACGATCTGCTGGCACGGCAGGGGCGGCTGCACGAAGCCGGGTTACGGCGCACACGACGATTTGGTAGCGGGACTGAATTCGAGCGGCTGCGTGACTACCAGCCTGATGATGACTATCGCCGCATTAACTGGAAGGCAACCGCTCGTCGCCGTCAACCAGTGACGATCGAATATGAAACAGAGCGCAGCCAGAACCTCATTATCGTTCTCGATACCGGTCGGCTGATGGGTACACCGGTTGGATACATGCAGAAGCTCGACTATGCCGTCAACGCCGCGCTGATGCTGGCCTATGTCGCGATGGAGATGGGCGACAGAACCTCGCTCCTCGTGTTCACCGATCGCACCGAGCGATTCATCCCACTTGGACGCGGACAACGCCAGTTTCAGACGCTGCTTGAAACGCTGTACAAGGTTGATACCCAACCGATTGAAGCTGACCCATCTCGAGCACTGAACGACTTGCTACGCCGTCAACTCAAACGTTCGCTGATCGTCGTCTTCACCGATGTTGCTGAGTCGGTCGAACCGGCGCCGCTGCTGGCCTCGCTCGGTCAACTGGCGCGTCGCCATCTCCCGCTCTGCGTCATGGTGAGCAATCCGGACATCACGCGGTTGGCAGCCGCGCCGCCGGTCGATTCTCACGCTGCGTACGAAAAAGTGATCGCTCAGCGGCTGCTGGACGAACGGCGTTCATTCACCGATCGTCTTGAGCGACGCGGTGCCCTCGTCCTCGACGCGCCTGCCGAACAGTTGACGACGGGGCTGATCAACCGGTATCTGGAAATCAAGGCGAAGACGCAACTGTAAAGGCGAATGGATGCCAGCCTGCGAAAACGCGGCCGACATCCACTCGACGACGTAAAGTATTACTCGTCTTCGATTCGTCGGAAGAGGGCGAGCGATCTTCCTGCTAGCGGATATGGTGTCCCCGCCTTGAAGAGGATAGGCTCGGAGTCGAGTTTGGGGCAGTCGGTATCGAACACCCGCTCCCAGCGATACGTTGGTCGGGACGAAACCATCACGAAATCGAGTGGATCATGATGCGCGTTGATCAGGATCAGGAGTGTGTCGTCGATGATCCGGTCGCCGTTGGCGTCGAGATCGTTGAGTGCTTCGCCACCGAGTCGAAGTCCGACCGTTCGCACCCAGCCTGCATCCCACTCTTCTTCGGACATCTCTTCACCATCTGGCCGGAACCAGGTGATATCGCGAATGTCTGAGCCGTGGATACGACGGCCCTGGAAGAACTTTCGACGGCGCAGAATCGGGTGATCTTTCCGGTAGGCGATCAATCGCTGGGTGAACTCAAGGAGTTCCTGTTCGCGTTCATCGAGCGACCAGTTGAACCACGAGATCTCGTTGTCCTGGCAGTAGGCGTTGTTGTTCCCGTGCTGTGTCCGGCTGATCTCGTCGCCACCACAGATCATCGGCACGCCCTGCGAGATGAGGAGCGTCGCGAGGAAGTTGCGCTTAGAGCGTTCGCGAGCGTGGAGGATCTCCACGTCGTCGGTCGGCCCCTCGACACCGTGGTTCCATGAGATGTTGTCGTTGGTACCGTCAGCGTTGTTTTCTCCGTTGGCGTCGTTGTGCTTATCGTTATACGACACAAGATCGTGGAGGGTGAATCCGTCGTGGGCGGTGATGAAATTGATGCTGGCGTAGGGGCGCCGACCATCATTCTGGTACAGGTCACTCGACCCGGTCAGCCGGAACGCGATTTCGGCCATCAATCCCTCGTCGCCCTTCCAGAAGGCGCGGACCGAATCCCGGTATTTGCCGTTCCACTCGGTCCAGAGGACGGGGAAGTTCCCAACCTGGTAACCACCTTCCCCGACGTCCCACGGCTCGGCAATCAGCTTTACTCGCGAAAGGATCGGATCCTGGTGAACGATGTCGAAGAAGGCAGAGAGCCGGTCGACATCGTGCAGCTCGCGCGCGAGTGTTGACGCGAGGTCGAAGCGGAAGCCGTCGACGTGCATCTCTGTTACCCAGTAGCGCAGGCTGTCCATGATCAACTTCAGCGTGTTTGGGTGGAGCATGTTCATCGAGTTGCCGGTGCCGGTGTAGTCGAAGTAGTGGCGCTCGTCTCCAGGGACCAGGCGGTAATACGACGTGTTGTCGATGCCACGGAACGAGAGCGTCGGTCCCATCTGGTTGCCCTCGGACGTGTGGTTGTACACAACGTCGAGAATCACTTCGATCCCAGCCCGGTGGAGAGATTTGACCATTTCCTTGAACTCGCGCACTTGATCGCCGTTATCGCCGCACGAGGCATAGCGAGCGTCTGGAGCGAAGTAGTTCGTCGTGTTATAGCCCCAGTAGTTAGTCAGGCCCTGATCCACGAGGTGCCCGTCGTCGAGAAACTCGTGGACTGGCAGCAATTCGACAGCTGTCACACCGAGTTTCTGAAGATAGTCAATCGCCTCTGGGTGGGCAAGCCCGGCGTATGTGCCACGCAGTTCTTCAGGAATATCTGGATGCTGCTGAGTAAATCCCTTGACATGTACCTCGTAGATAATCGATTCGTTCCACGGTCGGCGAAGTCGCTCGTCGCCTTCCCAGTCGAACGCTTCGTCGATGACGACCGACTTTGGCATTCCTCGGGCGCTGTCCTGCTCATCGAACGACAGATCGGCGTCATCGTGTCCCAACTCGTATCCAAACACCGGCTGTGTCCAGTCGACCTTGCCGGCAATCGCGCGAGCGTACGGGTCGATGACCAGTTTGTTCTCATTGAATCGGAAACCGTGCTGCGGCTCGAACTTCCCGTAGACACGGTAGCCGTACAACTGTCCTGGCTCGATACCTGGCAGGTAGCCGTGCCAGACATGGGCCGTCACCTCAGGAAGGCGGATGCGCTCTGTTTCTCCACGGCCGGCCTCGCTGTTGAAGAGGCAGAGGTCCACACGAGTCGCGTTCTCTGAAAAGATCGCGAAGTTCACCCCTTTCCCGTCCCAGTGTGCTCCGAGCGGAAAAGGCCGACCCGGCAATAGCTTTCGCGCCAAGTTATATTCCCCCATTTGTAACACCGGTATGACCGGTGGACACCATCATGTTTCCGATGGACTGACTTGCCCCCGGTGCATGTTCAATTCGCAGGTTTAGTGCCAATCATGACCATTTTACAACCTGCCCGTATCGGCCTGTGACGTAGTGGCTCGGCTTGTGCGGTCGAGCAGTCAGCGTTTTAGACAACGAATGACGAAGGGTACGGATGTGGGACTGAATGACCGTTGGTACGAGAACACAATTATCTACTGCCTCGACATCGAAACGTTCATGGATTCAGATGGCGACGGCGTCGGGGATTTCCGGGGCGCAACCCGACGTCTTGATTACCTCTGGGGACTTGGTATCACCTGCATCTGGTTGATGCCGTTCTTCCCGACGCCTGGGAAGGACGACGGATACGACGTCGCAGATTTCTGCAGTGTTGATCCACGCCTCGGATCGCTGGCCGATTTCGTGGAGTTCGTCCAGGAGGCGGGTGAGCGGGGGATGCGCGTCATCGTCGATCTCGTCTTCAACCACACCTCCGACCAGCACCCATGGTTTCA
>JBGSWU010000057.1:0-4002 GCA_041751795.1 Thermomicrobiales bacterium | reverse complement strand
TGGTCCACCATTCACTGGCGAAAGGTTACACGCCCTGGGAACTCCATGTTACGTGTCCGCTAGTCCTTTCAAGTCCTCAAGATGCCCGGGATAGCATCCGAGGACGAGGTCTGGACGGACCATCGGGGACGCTTGAACGCGCTCTTTCAATCGTGCATGGGTACGCTCGAAGTACGCTTTCGCTTCAGTGAGTGGAACTGAATGCCACGGTCGAACCCACCGTTCGTTCAATGCGTCGAGTTCGTCATCGGTCGTGTAGAGTCGAGCGATCTGTTCGTTACGATCGAGACGTTCGATGACCTCAATGCAGCGTTCTTCCCAATTGGCGATGTGTACCATGACGTCGCGTCCTGACCATGTTCCGACGGTGTTTTCCTGGTCGAGTCGTTCGTCGGTCACTGCGTATGCTGCGTCACGCAGTTCCGACCAGATCTGGTCCATTTCTTCGAAGAGTTCCTGGTGAGAGACATCTGACCTCGTCGTCATGGGTGTTCCTTTCTATCGTGCTGTGGGGATGCTCACATCCTAAACGAAATATTTCCCCGCTGACAGAGCCACACAGGCAGTAGGATGAAGACGAACTGGTCGAATGGTGGAGGAATACATGGCTCGAGCACATGCAGTGTCGGCAGACGAGGTTGGACACAATCAACTTGGCTGGATCCTGTTGCACCAGTTACGAGATCGCAACGGTCAACGGCTGTTTCGGAAGGGGTTGACGATTGACGTGGACTCGCTGGCTCGCTGGGACGATGTTGAGCGAGGCGAACTACATCTCATGGAACCCGAGCCAGGAGACTTGCACGAGGACGAAGCAGGTTCGCGAATCTGTGCGGCCGTATCCGGCGATGGAATCTGGACGAAGGGACCAGTCCAGAGTCGGTACAACCTGATCGCGGAACGGAAAGGGTTGCTGCGGATCGACATAGATCTGTTGCGACGGATCAATGCCGTCGATGGCGCAACCGTCTTCACGCTGCTCGATCGACAACCTGTCCTACCTGGGAAGATCGTTGCTGGCGTCAAGGTGACACCGATTGTCATCCCGTCAGCGCGAATCTCGGAGATTGAGTCGATCGTTGCGGATGCGGGGCATGCGCCTCTCGTCGTCCGACCATTCGCTCCGAAACGTGTTGCGGTGCTCGCGACCGAAGGGTTGAATGAACGGCTCCGCGAGCGGTTTCACGACGTCGTTGTTAAAAAGATCGCCTGGTACGGGGCAGAGGTGATGGATGTGCGGTTCATCTCGTCTGATGCAGGTGAGATCGCGACAACGATGCGTGAATTCATCGACGACGGAGCTGAAGTCGTGATGGCGGCAGGCGGGAACACGCTCGATCCACTTGATCCGGTGCTTCTTGCTCTCGATGATATCGATGCCGAGATGATCCACTTTGGAGCGCCGTCTCATCCGGGCAGCATGTTCTGGCTGGCGCAAGCCGGTGATGTCCCGATCATAAATCTGGCGTCCTGTTCGATGTACTCGAAGGCGACTGTCGCCGACCTGATTCTTCCGCTAGTCATGACCGGCCGTCAGGTGACTGCGGCAGATATCGTCGAGATTGGATATGGCGGACTGTTGGAGCGAGAGATGGCGTTTCGATTTCCCGATTACGACGCTGAGTCGAGCGACGAAGTGGATGCAGAAGAGTAGCGAAGACGCCACCTCGTGCTACGATGTCGCCCGTCGTTGTCGTGCATCCGGGTTTCGTAATTTCGTCTGGCTGGAGAAGGGACGAGACATGTCAGAACCGCGCATCGTGATCCATGGTGGCACGATCGTGACGTCGGATGGGCCGATTCGGGCAGATCTGATCGTCAGTGGCGAACAAATCGCTGGAATAACGGCTGACGCCAGCGATATCGACGCGTCCGAGAGGATCGACGCCACTGGACTGGTTGTCGTTCCCGGTGGCGTTGATGTTCACACCCACTTCCGCGATCCTGATCCAAATATGGTTGAGGGATTCGAGACCGGAACTCGTGGAGCGATCGCCGGAGGCATTACGTCGGCAGTCGAGATGCCGCAGGCAGCTCCGACATCGAGCACAGGTGAGCACATCCGAATTAAGCGTGGCCTCCTTGAAGAGCGTTCTCACATCGACATCGCCCTATGGGGAGGGATTGTCGGCCAGCCTGCGTCGCAGATTCAGGAAATGATCGACGAAGGCGTCGTAGCGCTGAAGGCATTTATGCCAGCATCCAGCCCCGGATTTCCGAAGGCGGACGACCAGGTGCTGCTGGACACGTTCCAGTTTCTGGCGATGTCGGGTTCTGACATGCCGTTTGGATTGCACTGCGAAAACGACTCCCTGTTGACGGCAGGCATCGCTCGGATGCAGGCCGCGGGCCGAAAAGACCCTCTGGCGCATGCTGAAAGCCGCCCACCCCTTGTCGAGGTGGAAGCAATCCACCGCGCGATCTTCTTCGCAGAATTGACTGGCGCGCGTCTGTACGTCTGCCATGTCGCGGCGGCTGACGGTCTGGCGTTGGTGAAACAGGCGCGCTCGCGCGGTGTCTGGGTCGAAGCAGAGACATGTCCACAGTATCTCTCACTTGACCACACCGACCTGATTCGTCACGGTCCATTCGCCCGGTGCGCGCCAGCCTTTCGGGATCGCGAGGAAGTTGAGCGCATCTGGGGCTACGTCACCGACGGAACCGTCGATGTCGTGTCATCAGACCACTGTGGCTACACGATTGAGTCGAAGCAGGCAGGGCTTGACGACATCTGGAAGGCGCCTCTCGGATGCTCCGGAATCCAGACGATGTATCCATCGTTGTTCGACGAAATCGTCAACAAGCGCTCACTTGGGCTAGCACGCTTCGCCGAACTGTCAGCGACAAATCCGGCACGCATTTTCAGTCTGTATCCGAAGAAAGGCGTCATCCAGGTTGGTTCCGACGCCGACCTTGCGTTCTACGACCCGAGCGGCGAATGGCTGGTGCGTGGGGATGACCTGCTTCACCGCAACAAGTGGACGCCGTTCGAGGGCAAGACGATCGGAGCCAGTGTCGTGCGGACAATGTTGCGTGGTAAGACGGTCTTCGACCGCTCGCAACCTGAGATGGTCGTAGGCTCCGCAGGCGATGGGAAGTTCCTGGAACGCGGCTACGGACACGGGGCGTAGGAACTGAACGATGCTGACCGAGATGAGATCAACGAGGGAGTGAGATGGCGACGACGCTGGTAGGTGGAACGATTATCGACGGGACTGGAGCTCCTGGGCGACAAGGAAATGTCGTTATTGAGGGCGACCGAATCGCTGGAGTGGGCGACATCGCCGCGGTTGGCGAGCGCATAGATGTCAGCGGTCTGGTCGTGTCGCCTGGGTTCATCGACACTCACTCCCACTGCGATCTTGTCTGCATCGCTGATCGGCAGGTAGCGCCGAAGCTTCGGCAGGGAATTACTACCGATCTGCTCGGGCAGGATGGGCTGAGCGAAGCACCTATCAAGGCTGAAGACGTCGATCGCTGGAGGACACACCTCTCTGGATTGAACGACGATCCGCAACTGGATTGGACCTGGCGTACCTACGGCGAGTACTTCGATCGGGTCGATGGCGCCGCAATCAACATGGCGGGCATGGTGGGGCACGGCACCGTTCGGCTGCACGCCATGGGCATGGATGACAGGCCGCCGACCGAGCGCGAATTGACCGCGATCCAGGCCCTTGTAGACTCAGCAATCCAGGATGGAGCCTGCGGCTTTTCAACTGGCTTGATCTATTCGCCCTGCGTCTATTCCAGCACGGAAGAGTTGATCGAGATTGGCAAAGTCGTTCGCCACCATAATTCGTTCATGGTGTATCACATGCGGTTTGAGGGCGCGCGGGTCCTCGATGGTATGGATGAAGTGTTCCGTATCGCCCGTGAGTCGGGTGCTGCCTGTCACATCTCACACTTCAAGGCCCGTGGAAAACTGGCCTGGGGCAAGTCTCGCTCGATGAGGGCCTCGGTCGATCGAGCTCGCGCTGAGGGACTCGATATCACCGCCGA
>JBGSWU010000056.1:0-16428 GCA_041751795.1 Thermomicrobiales bacterium | reverse complement strand
GTTGAATACAAGGTGACCGTGCCTGTCACAGGTAGTATTTCTGACTTCGTGGGACGAATCCCGGTATTTACGAGAGAGATGCTTTTGTTCCTGGCTGGGTCGGTCGTTGTCGCTGTTTCGGACTCTCTCCTCGTCATGATCGCTGGCCGCACCCTCCAAGGTCTTGGCGGTGGAGCAATGCTCCCAGTGTCGATGGCGCTCGTTGCCGATGTCGTTCCCCGGCAGCGCAGGGCAGCGGCGCTGGGTATCGTCGCTGCCGTTGATACGTTCGGTTGGGTCCTCGGTCCGGTCTGGGGCGCCGCGATCAATAGCGCGTTTGACTCATGGCGGGCGATCTTCTGGTTGAACGTGCCACTCGGTATTGCTGCTGCGGGGTTGCTGTATACATCGAAACCGCAAATCACGTCACGTCGCCTATCTTCTCGGCCGAGCCTGTCGTCGGCATTTGTGGGAATGATCGCACTCGTCGCCTTCTGCCTCGCCCTCTCGTCCGGTAGCGAGGGGTCTCTCGGAGCCGAACAAGGTGCCGCTCAACTCGGTGGGTCAACGAATCCGCTGGCTGATTACCGGATTCCAATTCTCGCCCTGTCGCTCGTGGCGTTCGTCGGATTCATCGTCCTGGATCGTCGTGCCGCGATACCAATCCTTCCGCGTGCGCTCATCGGATCGCGCGTTTTCCAGATTGCGGGCGGGGCGAATGTCCTCGTCGGCGCAGCGCTGATCACGGCGATGGTGAACGCGCCATTAGCAGTTGCTCTACTCGTCGATGAAGACGATGTGTCGCGCGATTCGGCCTTGTTGCTGGGGAGTCTGACGATCGCGATGACGATCGGCGCGCTGATCGGTGGGCGAGCTGTCGACCGTTTTCAGCCTCGGTTGACTGCAGGAGTTGGTCTGTTGATTGGAGCGGCAGGGTTCGGAGCGATGCGTTGGTGGCCCGATGAGTTCCTGCTCACCCAGATGTCAATGACGATCGCCGTCGCCGGACTCGGGTTAGGCATTGTCATCGCACCAATTGGTGAGGTCGCGATTCGGGCCGCTCAAACGGAAGACTACGGCGCTGCGTCTGGTCTTGTGCTCCTCGCGCGTTTGCTCGGGATGACCGTTGGCCTGTCGGCGATCACCGCCTATGGCCTGGCGCGACTCGACCTGAAAGTGTCTCAGCTTCCTGAGATCTCACCGAATCCGGGAGAGTCGACAGCTCAGTACTTTGCCCGTCAGCAGGAGTACTTCAACTCGCAGGTCGTTCCGTTCACACTTGACATTATTCGCGAAACATTCGTCATCGCGGCACTGATCTGCATCGTCGCGATCGTTGTCGTGTCGAGGATGCGGGCACGACTCTATCACGGCTAGGCAGCCGCCTGAGCCAACCTGTCGCCGTCGGGTGTATGAGCCAGAGCGACTGTCATCCGGACGATGGCATCGAAGCCCGGCGCAACTCGTGGACCGCCGCGACGACGTCCTCCGCGCCAAAGATTGCGGTGCCTGCGACGAGAATATCCGCACCCGCCGCAACGATTTCCTGTGCGTTGCGAGCCGATACACCCCCGTCGATCTCTATCATTGTCTGATGGCCGCTGTCTTCAATTGCTGAGCGAAGTTGCGACATTCTGTTCAGAGCCGTGGAGATGAACGACTGCCCGCCGAAACCGGGATTGACGCTCATCACGAGGACGAGGTCGCACAGTGGCAGTAACTCAATCGCGTGGCTCATGGGAGTACCGGGATTCAGAGCGAGACCGGCTTTTGCTCCCCGTTCGCGGATCATCTGGAGTGCACGGTGAGGATGTCGCGTCGCTTCGACGTGGACCGTCAGGATGTCGGCGCCAGCGTGGATGAACTCGTCAATGTACCGTTCTGGTTCGTCGATCATCAGGTGAACGTCGAGCGGCAGTCGTGTCGCAGCGCGTACTGACGCAACGACTGGGATTCCGATCGAGATGTTCGGCACGAATACACCGTCCATCACATCCAGATGGACGTAGTCAGCGTCAGCCTGCTCCAGTCGTTCCAACGACTCGGCCAGCCGTGTCAGATCACTATTTAGAACAGATGGCGAAATGAGCGCGCCGTCGCTTCGTTTGTTTTTCATCGTCATGATTGCAACGCATTTGCGAGAATCTTGCAACTTTCTGTGCGAAGCCAGCTGGCATCGACAATCGGATGGACGGCTATACTCAGGACATGACTGATCTCGTAGCCAGACCCGTTGACGAACGATTCGCAAACAAGAGCGCGGTTGCCCGAGTCGTGACCGGCTTGATCCTCGCTCTCGTCTTCTGGGCGATCTCCTGGCTTCAGGTGCGTCCGGCGTCTGATTTCTACTTCTTTCCGCTTTGGCTTGGATACATCCTGACCGTTGATGGTCTCGTTGCCGTTCGAACGGGAACATCACCGATCGAACGCAACGGGTGGCGAGTGGCGTGGCTGTTCGCCGTCTCTGTCCCACTCTGGTGGATTTTCGAGGGCTTCAACGTCGTTGTTGACAACTGGCGATATCAGACGCCTATTCGGTATTCGTCACTTGAGTATGCGCTGCTCGCGAGTGTCGCATTCTCGACAGTCGTTCCAGCAGTTTTGACGACAACCGAGCTGGTTCGGTCGTTTCGTCTCGATCCTCTCCGTCGGTTGCCGCCCATCCAGCCAACGCGAGCGTTCCTGCTATCGATCCACGGCGCTGGTTGGCTGATGGTTACGCTGACAATGTTCAGGCCGGAAGCGTTTTTCCCGTTCGTGTGGTTATCGCTAGTTTTTGTGCTCGATCCGGTTGTCCACTGGCTCGGTGGCCGGTCTCTCGTCTCATTTGTGTCCCGGCGTGACTGGTCGCCATTGTTCAATCTCGCTGTCGGGACGCTGATCTGTGGTTGGTTCTGGGAAATGTGGAACCTGTACTCGATGCCGAAGTGGACGTACAACGTCCCATACGGCGAATATCTTCACGTCTTTGAAATGCCATTGCTGGGGTTTGGGGGCTACATTCCTTTTGGGTACGAGGTGTACCTGTTATCAGTGCTGGTTGGGCAAGTAGCACCCTGGCTAAAAGTACCGGAAACCCCTGTTTCGTCGCGGTCTGATTGACCACCACTCGCCACCAAACCTATAATCCGGGAAGGGATCAGACGAAAGACGATACACCAGCGAAGCCTGTGAATCACCGGAGGAGCCAATCTGCGGATGAGCGCTCTCGACAAGTTTGAGCGGTTCTTCGAGAGTGTCATGGAGGGTACGGCAGGTCGGATATTCCGGTCGCCGATTCAACCTGCAGAGATTGGTCGACGTCTCGAGCGTGCGATGGAGTCCAGCCAGGTCGTTTCCGTAGACGGTATCATTGTGCCGAACGACTACCAAGTCTTCATGAATCCGCTCGATATGGTGGTGTTTGCCGACTTCGTCCCGGTACTCTGTCATCAGATGGAGGACTGGCTCGTCGATTTGGCCGATCAGCGCGAATACGGCTTTGTCGACAATGTTCGCGTCCAGATTTTTGGAGATGAATCGATCCCCCGACGTGCGATTCATGTCGACAGCGCCATCAGCGAACTTCCTGACCACGATCGCGATAAACAGGACGAGGTGCAGCGCACCGAGGTGTTTCGCGTTGTCAAGAGCACTGGTGACGTGCCTCCGAAACTCCTGCGCTTTACGAACGGTGAGAATGCCGGCGAGACGATCATCATCCGACGCGGGACGATCTCGATCGGTCGTGCGCTTGACAATGATGTCATCATCGACTCTGCCGAGGTGTCGCGCCATCATGCGCGGATCGAGGTTCGTCACGGCGTGTATGAGATTGTCGATCTCGGTAGCACGAATGGAACGACGGTGAACGGAACCCCTGCGAATCACAGCCGGTTGAATCACGGTGACCTGATCTCCCTGGGGACGATCGCTATCGAGTTCTTGCCGTATACTGGACCCGGAGCGGTACCCGCGGGCGCAAGTTGATCTTGATGAATCGTGTTTATCGGCACATAGCACGCTTCGGCGCACCGATGGTTCGCGTCAATGTATGACCTTCCATTTGAGTGGACTGTCCTGCTACTCAGGGTCGTGTTCATTTTCCTGCTCTACTTTTTCGTCTTCCAGGTCATCCGCGTTATCTCTCGTGAACTTCGCGTTGCCGCAGGTCAGGGCTCGAGCAGCGTCCAACCCATCTTCGCCCAGGGAGCCATCCTTGTTGCTGATCCAGGCGATTCAAATCTCCAGCGTGGTGAGGTGTACGATCTCGAACCGGTAACGGTCATCGGGCGTCACCCGCGTGCAACGATCATGATCGATAGCACATTTGTGTCGTCTGAACATGTGCAACTGAACTGGGAACGGGATCGCTGGTGGGTCACCGACCTGCGCAGTACAAATGGGACGTTTGTGAACGGCTCGCAGATCCGCGTACCCACCGGAATCCGTCCCGGTGATGTCATCGAACTAGGCGCAATTCGTCTCCAGTTGGTACCCTGATACCCTCACCGGCCGGGAACCGGTTTGATATTCAATAGTGGAACTCACTCATAAGGGGATTCATGCTGCCCAAAATACGTACGTCAATGATGCGTGTCGCTCTCGCTCTCGTTGTCGTCGCGACAATGGTGATCCCTGCGCTGTCCGATACGGCAGATGCGCAATATCATCCGAACTACGACCTTCGGTTCCCCGAATATTTCGATGAGACTGGTTTCTGGGTTCAAGGTCCGTTTCGCGAATACTGGGAAATGCACGGCGGACTCAACATTTTCGGTTATCCGATCACGGGTGTGTTTCTCGACGATGGTCTCTATAAGCAGTACTTTGAGCGCGCGATCTTCGAATATCATCCGGAACATGCTGGGACAGAGTATGAAGTTCTCCTCCAGCGACTAGGCGCAATTCGTACCGAAGGCCGGATGAACGAGGAGCCGTTCCTACCTCTCGATGTTCAGCCCGACGAGAACTGTGACGTTCACGAACCAACGGGCCACCGGCTCTGTTTTGGCTTTCGCGCCTACTGGCACAACAACGGTGGACTATCCAACTTCGGATACGCGATCTCGGAGGAATTCGAAGAACGAAATCAAATGCCACCGGCCGGTGATGGCGAGATCCATACTGTGCAGTATTTTGAGCGAACCCGTTTCGAGTGGCACCCAGAATATCGCGGTACACAGTATGAGTTCCTGCTGGGGCTTTTGGGTTCAGAGTACCTCGCAGCGAATGGCGCTCCGGACAGCGCGTTAGTCCGGCAACCGAAGGATCTTCCCCCAGCTGACCCGACGACCGGATTGCGACATGGCCCGGGTGTTGGCTACGGCTTCAACATTCTCTGGCATGGGGACGATCAGTCGCAGGGCTTCCACCAGCAGACGATGGACAAAGTCAACGAAGCCGGATTTACGTGGATCCGTTTCCAGATCGGCTGGAGAAACGCCGAGCCGGAACCTGGAAACTACCAGTTCAGTCACATTGACCGGCTAGTCAACATCGCCCGAGCCAACAACGTCCGTGTCATGGCCAGCGTACTGAAGGCTCCATCGTGGGCAACTGAAGACGGTGGTGACGGCTTGCCGTCTGATGCAGCCGCGTACGGCGAGTTCATGCGACGGCTCGCTGAACATTTTGACGGCAGAATCGACGCGTACGAGATCTGGAACGAGCAGAACCTCGCGTTCGAAACCGGTGGGTATGTTGACCTGCCGCACTATGTCGAAGTCCTCAAAGCGGGACATACTGCCATCAAGTCAGCCGATCCCGACGCGATCGTCGTCTTTGGCGGTTTGACACCGACGGGAATCACCGATCCGACGATTGCGATCGATGATGTTACCTATTTGCAGGAGTTCTACGCCTACAACGGCGGAGAGGCGAAGCAGTACTACGATGTCGTCGGCACCCACCCTGGCTCAGCTTGCAATGCTCCTGACACGAGTTGGCCGAACAATCCAGGTTGTGAGCAGGGCTGGCGCGATCATAACTCCCACTACTTCCGACGGGTTGAGGAGATCCGAGCGGTGATGGTTGCGAACGGTGAGGCCCACAAGCAGGTCTGGTTGACTGAGTTTGGTTGGGCGTCTTCGACAACGCCGGGACCGGGCCAGGAGTTCGCTGCCTTCGTTTCCGAACAGGAACAGGCGGAGTATATCGTTCGCGCATACGAGATCGCCAAGACCGAGTGGCCGTGGATGGGCATCATGTTCCTTTGGAACCTCCAGTTTGCCGTCGACAACCCGGAAGAAATGATGGGGTTCTGGAGCGTCGTGAATCCCGATTGGTCACATCGACCGGCGTTCGATGCGTTGAAGGAAATGCCGAAGTAACAGGGAAGTAGGTTCGTGGCGATGACCGTTCGTAAAACTGGTTGTCGCTACGGTGCCTGAGAATGTCACGACGTTTAGGCGATGTCTGGATTACCATAGGTTCCGTATACTCGACATGAGATGAGAGCCCCCGCGTTCCTCCGAAACGGTACGCGGGTTTTGTTCGTAAGATGCACGATGCACGGTCGTCGATGATTCATGGTTGGACGAGGGCACGGAGGATGGATGCAGGATCGAAAGCTGTCGCTTGTACTTCCGGCTCATAACGAGTCGGAGAACATCGAGGCTGTGGTCTCACGGGCACTGGACGTGCTGCCACGAGTCGTCCGCGACGTAGAGATTGTCGTCGTTGACGATGGCAGCCGCGACGACACCGGCGCGATCATCGACCGATTGGCTGCCGCCGATGAGCGCGTCATCGCAATCCATCACCCTGTTAACCGTGGCTATGGGGCTGCATTGACCTCCGGGTTCCAAGCCGCAACTGGCGATTCGATCATGTTCATGGATTCCGATCGCCAGTTCGATATTGCTGATGTAAATGCTCTACTGCCTTATGTCCCTCACTACGACATTGTCGCGGGGTACCGCATTCAGCGCCGCGATCCGCTATACCGTCGGGTGTACGGGAAGTTGTTCGGCGTCGTCGTCTGGATCCTGTTCGGCGTCCATCTCCGCGATACAGACTGCGCGTTCAAGATTTATCGAGCCGACCTGCTGAACACCATCGAATTGACGACTCCCGGCGCGTTGATCAATACCGAAATGCTGGCGCGGTCTCGCCGACGAGGGGCAACGATTGTTGAGGTCGGCGTCAATCACTATCCCAGATTTGCCGGAGAATCTTCTGGGGGAAGCCCGCGAGTCGTCTTCCGCGCGATGGGAGAAACGGTCAAGCTCTGGTTACGCCTACGCCGTGAACCTGCTCATGTGGATCAGGGTGTTCAAGAGGCAGAGGATCCTCGCGCAATGATTCGCCCTCGCACGGTGGCGGTCGCAATCTTTGGCGCACTGGTTGCGATTATCGCACTGGTAGTTAGAAAGCGCCATTCGTCCTGACCATCCGCGTCCTACTTCCGGCCTGTCTTGACCGCGCAATCAAGCAGTTCACGGACGTCGTCTTCGCTCACACCGTGAATCAGCACACGCTTGCGCCGTCCACTCGCACCTGACGCAATCTCAACCGCGCTTTTTCGCACATTCAGAATCCTGGAGAACAGATTGATGATGGCGGCGTTCGCTGCGCCATCAACCGGTTGGGCGGCGATGCGAATCCGGATCGCACCGTCGTGGAGTCCGATGATCTCCGACTTCGAGGCCCGTGGCTGAACGGTGATCTCCACGACTGTCCCGCGACGATGCTCCTGGTACGGCGATCGAGCGGTCACCAGTCCAGTGGACGGCCAGTCGCGGCCGCCAATGCTGCTCCGACAATTCCAGCTTCGTTGAAGAACGCAGCAGGAACGATTGGCGCCCGGGCTGTCAGCAAATGGAAGAAGTCATCGTGGTGTTTGGAGACGCCCCCACCGAAGATAAAGAGGTCTGGAGAAAACAAGGCTTCGACGTACGCGAGATACTCGTTGACCCGCTTCGTCCAGGCTTTCCAGCCCCACTCGTGATCCTCACGTGCTCGCTCGGATGCGCGCTCTTCGGCGTCTTTACCTCGAATCACGAGGTGGCCAAGTTCGGTGTTCGGGAGTAATCGACCCTGGGTGAAAATCGCGCTGCCGATGCCGGTTCCAAATGTCAGGATCATCACTACGCCGTCGTGATCCTTGCCTGCTCCGAAGGTCATTTCTGCGATTCCGGCGGCGTCTGCATCATTCAGCAGGACGACTGGGCAACCGGTCTCGCGTTCAAAGAGCGACTTGCCGTCCGTGCCAATCCAGGAGTCATCGACGTTCGCTGCTGAGTGAACGACTCCCTGTTGGACGATGGCTGGGAACGTGCAGCCTATCGGTCCGTCCCACGAAAAGTGACGAGCAATCTCACCCACGACCGTTGCGACTGCATCCGGCTTTGATGGTTGCGGCGTTGGTATGCGATGGCGTGGGGCGATAAGTTCACCAGTAGCCGTGTCGACTGGCGCGCCTTTGATTCCCGAACCACCGATGTCAATACCAAGTACGTGCATCCCTGCACCTTCCCATCCGGTCGTTGGGTCGTCGGGCTCGTCCGTAGACGATGACGCGCACGGTGAACTGCGGGATCAGGCAGCGATCCGGTGGCGCTCGAGGGCACCTACAACCTCTGACAGGTGTTCTGCGACGATGACATCTCGGCGGATCGCCGTTTTTAACTCATCTAGCGTCATGTCGTCGAGCAACGTTTCGGTTCGCCTGGAGATCATCGTCGTCGAGATAAAGACCGGCTCGTCGCCGGGGCGATCACCAAAGACGCGGACAAGTTCGCCACCGGTGAGGAGGCCGGAGATGTTGATCTCTCCACCAAAGAACGTGTTCTCGATTGCGACGACATCCAGGTTCGCTTGTGTTGCACGATTGACGCGTTCTGCCTCACGGGTCATCGTTGGACCGATCAGCGTGCCGCAGGCGATGATGCCTTTCGCCCCGTTGAGAGCGGTTCGTTTGCCTCGCCGTACGATCTTGTTGACGTCGTCAAGAAACAGCCGCGTGATCCCAATGCCGTCTTCGATCTGTGGAAATTCGTCGTACGCCGACGATGGCGGAATCGGCGAGTTGGACATCAGGTAGAACTCATCTCCAAGGTGGAAAAAGGTTTCACCTCGGCTCGCCCGAAAGCGCTCCTGCCATCGTTCAGTTTGCTCGATGACGGCAAGTGCCTCATCTGGTTCGTAGCGTCGCATTTCAAGCATTGAACCCGGCATAGTGCGGATGCATGGGCGCGACAAACGAACGCGCTTCTTTTGTCGTTCGAGGCCGAATCGCGTCAGGCCAACCGGGACGCCAGCAATCGACTTCAAATGAGGACCACAATTCGACAGGTCTTCCAGTGACCTGTCCAGCTGTTCGCCATCGTTGACACCGGGGCAGAGAACGAGTTGCGCGTGATAATCAATTCCTGCCCGTTCGAGGCGGCCAAGGTGTTCAAGAATCAACGCGCCCTTTGGATTACCAACTAACGCTGAGCGTAAATCAGGGTTGGTCGCGTGGACGGAAACGTGGAGTGGCCCAAGCCGCTGCTCTTCGATGCGTTGCCAATCGGCTTCAGTCAGATTTGTGAGGGTAACGAAACTACCGTGTAACATCGAGAAGCGGTAATCGTCGTCCATCACGTACAGGCTTCGACGCATGCCCTTCGGTATCTGCTTAATAAAGCAGAATGGGCAGGCGTTTTCACAGATGTGGATGCCGTCCATCGTCGGATCAGCGAAGGTGATGCCCCACATCTCGTCGAGGTCGCGTTCGACTTCGCAGATGTGCAGTTTTCCGGCACGCTCGACTTCGAGAATGACTTCTTCCTCGGCTGCCAGAAACTGGAAGTCGAGGATATCGCGCAACGGTTGGTTATTTACTTTGGTGATGCGGTCGCCGGGTTCGATGCCGATTTCTTCGGCTAGTGAGCCCTTCGCGACATGCTGGACCTCGCCCGGTCGTTCCGGGGCAAGCGCCGTCCTGCGTGTGCGTGTTGGTTGTGTGATGTCAAGTACTCGTTCGACGCCCACTACAGTCGTTCGCCTCCGTGTCCTTGCTGCTGCGCATCCGCCCAGGAGCGCTGTATCAATGTTCCTGCGGCGACGATAGCTGCCGTTTCCGCCCGCAGAATCAGTTGCCCTAATGACGCCGTTCGGGTAGCGTTGCTCGCGATCAGTTCCTGTTCCCTGTCCGACCAGCCGCCTTCGGGACCGACGGCAATTGCTGCTGTCACACCGGGCGCGATCGTTCCGAGCGGTACCGACGCGGACCGTTCGACCAAGACAATAGCCGGCTGTGTGTGCAGGAACTCTGCAAGCGTCGTCGGTCCAGCGATATCAGGTAGATTGACGCGCTCCGATTGCTCGGCGGCTTCACGCACGATGCGAGCGTAGCGATCTTCCCGCTTCGCCCAGGCACGGGCATCATCGAAGGATACCACGGCACGTTCTGTCAACAACGGCACGATTCGACCGACGCCAAGTTCAGTTAGTTTCTGCAAAGCAACCTCAAACCGGTCGCCTTTGAGCATTGCTAAACCGAATGTCAGAAAGACGGGCGGGTTGCGATCCGGAGTAGCGACGTCAGTCACCTCGAACGTTGCGCTAGACCCCGATGGCGTCACGATACGTGCGGTCGCCTCGACGCCTGTTCCGTTGAATACCGTGATGTCACTGCCGACCGTACGTCGCAGC
Source organism: Thermomicrobiales bacterium (assembly GCA_041751795.1). Classification (GTDB taxonomy): domain Bacteria; phylum Chloroflexota; class Chloroflexia; order Thermomicrobiales; family CFX8; genus JBBECJ01. Next base: position 5,829 of record JBGSWU010000056.1, on the reverse strand, counting down.
ACGATCCGAATCTGGCGCGACTGGTTGGGATCGAGTACGCCGTGACATCCGGGAGAGAGATCGGACTGGACGAAGAACCGGGGACGGGTCACGTTTTTCAGCCGCGTTCCAACATCAGCGCGACCCAGTCTCGCGCCTGTTTGCGTTTCGTTACTGAAAAGCCCAATGCTGCGAAGGCATCGAGCACGAGCTGCTCGCGCTCTTCGATCACGCCGCTTGCAATCACGACACCAGCGGGCGCGACGTGCGAGGCAATTGCCTCGGCGTTGTCGGCTAGGATCCGCGCAATCAGGTTTGCAAGGACGACAGGAAACGTTCGATCAGGAGGGAGTGCGGCCTTGATGTCACCGTCAATGACCTCGATCTGATCCTGCATGTCGTTAAGTTCGACGTTTTCCCTCAAGGATTTCACGGCAACGCTATCGATCTCAACTGCAACGGCGCTGACTGCGCCACTGCGAATCGCTCCGATCGACAGAATGCCAGACCCGGCGCCGACATCAAGCACGTTCTGTCCAGCGAGATTGATATCTTCCATCAGGAGCATGCACATCTCCGTTGACGGGTGCAGCCCTGTGCCGAACGCCATTCCAGGATCAAGATGGATCATCAGGTCGTCTGGCTGTGCGTCGTACTCTCGCCAACTTGGGCGAACGACGAAGTTCTTTCCGATTCTGAGAATCTGGAAATGCTCTTTCCAGGCGTTTGCCCAGTCTTCTTCGGCCCGCTCCTCATACGAGGGCGTTCCGACGCCACCAATTCGACTCAGGTGCCAGAGTCCCTGCTCGATTGCGGTCCGTTGCTCATGTAAACGTGCGTCAACGGCTAGCCACGTTCGAACGGTGACTGGTCGCGTTGGGTCGATCTCCAGGTTGTCGCCGTCTTCGTCCTGCTTGTACGGCTCCTCGATAGCGACACCCTGGTTGTAACCGTAACGCGCCATGAGTTCGCTGACTGCCTCGACGGATTCGGCGTTGGCCTCGACGCTGACTTCCAGCCATCCGGGTCCAGAATCAACCACGTCCGTTATCCTGCATCGATCGCAGATCAACGTCGGAAGAATCTCCGACATTCACCCGCATCGGTTCCCCTCGGACGACTGCGTTCTGGCCAACAATCGATGAGACGAGGACAGTCGATTCGATGGTGGCACCTGAATCGACAATCGAATCTCGAACGATCGCGTCCGACACGGTGACGCCTTCACCAATGCTCGTATGTGGACCGATGACCGAATTTATGACCTTCGCTGATGGGGAAATGTAGACGGGCGGAATCACGACTGACCCTGGGATATCGATTGCTGTGTTCACGTGGGATAGCAGGAAGCGATTGGCTGATAGAAGCGCCTTGATCGTCCCGCAGTCCTCCCAGACACTCGCAGGAATCGTCGTGAATTCGGCACCCTGGTCAATCAGCATCTGCAGGGCGTCCGCGAGGAAGAATTCGCCCTTCGTTTGCAGGTTCTGGCTCATCTGCTGATCGATCGCGGTGAATAGTTTCCGAATCTCTTTGACGTAGTAGATCCCCATGATTGCCAGATTTGAAGTCGGCGACTCTGGCTTTTCAGTGAACGCCTTCACCAAGTCGCCATTGAGTTCGACGACTCCGAAGCGTCGCGGATCTTCAACTTCCTTCACGAAGATCGCTCCATCGGAAGACAACGTCTCGAGTTGACTCAAATCGGCCTCAAAGACCATGTCGGGAAACACGATCATCGTCGGACCGGTGATGTGGCCACGAGCCTGATTGATCGCATGTGACTGACCGAGTGGCTCGTCCTGACGGACGAAGACCGCATCGAAGTCGAAGTTCGTACGAACAAAGTCCTCGATCTGTTCGCCGAGGAATCCCGTCACGAAGACAATCCTGTCGATCGTCAGTGGCTGCAAAGCATCCAGGACATGGCTCAGGAGAGGTTTTCCGGCGACGCTGACGAGCGGCTTCGGTCGGCTCCATGTAAAAGGTCGCAGACGGGTTCCCAACCCTCCGACAGGAATGATGACGTTCATTCGGCGATCCACCTCCGCGTACCTTCGGACCAGCGTACCCAGCGTCGAATGCGCGCCCAACCGCGGGCACACGGACTCGTATCAGTGTACCCGACATACGCTACGACGAAGTTACGGTTTAGGCGAGATTTGATGGACATTCTGATCATTTGTCACATCAAAGGCTCGTTCAAACGGATCGTGGAAGCGCATACATAACAGCCATCGTGTAGCGATGGCCGTTCTCGCGAATTCAGTTCGATACCCAGATGGTACCCCCAAGGGGATTCGAACCCCTGATCTCCTCCTTGAAAGGGAGGTGTCCTAGGCCTCTAGACGATGGGGGCATCGACGCCTTCCGGCGCTAGGTAGGATACGCAGCCGCGCCATCGATGTCAAACTACGAGGGCTGCAGTCAATAGGGCGACACACGCCGTACTTATCGTCAACGCCGCTCCAGCTGGCTCCGACCTTGCCCAGTTAATGACATGACGGCCAGCGGTTCGACCCTCTGGAAGGATCGAAACGATCGCTACCAGAATCAACGTGTACAGCGTTGCCTGCGCTGTATCCGACAGCGGTGCGAACTCATGGAACCCATACGGCACGCCAGACATCACTCGTGCGAGCCAGAGAATTGCGCCACTTACAATCCAGGCACCCCAACCGCAAATTGCTGCCAGTGGCCCGATCCAGGACGATGCGACGGTAACAATCCCTGCGAGAGTGGCTGCCGGAACGAGTGGCGCGGCTGCAATGTTCGCTGGAACCGTCAGCAACGACAGCGTGCCGAATTCGGCCGCCAATAGTGGTGCGGTGATGATCCCGATCGTGCCTGTAGCGATGATCGGAGTCAGAACGACGGCGTTCCATCCACTGAGATTGCTCGAGAGCCGAGCGGCGAGAACGAGTCCGAGCGTCGCGAGCACGCTGAGCTGAAACGAGAGCGATGCGAGTGCATCCGGCGAAACCGCAACCATCGTTGCGGCGGAGACCGTCAGGACGGTCACCGAGTGGGCTGGTCGACCAAGGCGGATGGCGACGAGTCCGGCGACCGCCATGATCGCTGCGCGGGTGACCGGTGGATCGAGTCCGACGATCCAGACGAATCCGGACAGCGCCGCAAATTGAACTGCGGTCCAACCCCATCCACGTCGGCCGAGTTTCAGCATTATCAGTCCAACGGCGCTCGTGACGAGCGTGACATTCCAGCCGCTCACCGCCGTGAGATGCGACAAACCGGCGCGACGAAGTTGGTCTCGTTCCGAACTAGTCAACGCCGTGTCGTCTCCGATGATGAGACCGAGAGATAACGCCCCTTGAGTTCCCGGAACACGGTCCTGGATGACGGTCGTCAAATAGTTGCGGACTGTGCGTCGCTGGCGTTCGATCCATCCTGCTCGTTCCCGCAGGCGAACGTTTCTTGCGAAGAGCAGATCGCCGTTCTCGCCGTCGAACCGTCCGGTGACTTCAACGATGTCCCCACGACCAACGACCGGAGCCGATGGCAGGAACAGCAGACTCTCTCGCTCGACTCCCTCGAGATCGTGCCAGGTGAAACGAACCGTCGCACCTCGTGGTGACAGATGCGGATCGGAGGTGATTGAGCCAGTCAACATTCCTGTTGGGGCGGCGGCCAGGAAAGTGGGGTCGTCGCTGTCAGTTTGAACGCCAGCGAGCGCGCCGAGCGCACAGCCGAGTGCAGCGAAGATACAGAGTTTCCGGACGCTTTGCCGGGAAATGACGGCAGTCGTCGCCAGCAGAAGGACGACCGGAACGACTGCCAGCAAAGATCCCTCGACTGCTCGAACCCCGAAGATGACTCCTAGACCGAGCGCGATTCCCATTTTACGGACCGACGGTGATCTGAGCCCGCATCTCGTCGACCATTCGTTGCGAGATGCCGCTAATCACTTCGAGTTCGTCAACTGTCTGGAATGGTCCATGTGTGGTCCGGTGCTCGATGATAAGCGCGGCGATCGCTGGCCCGATTCCCGGTAACTCTTCCAATTCACTGGCTGACGCTGCATTGATATTGATGGATCCGCGAATCGGAGCGGAAACTGGCACGGTCGCGGCACCCGAAACAGTTGGAAGGAGCGGTGCCGAATCCGACTGAACAGCCGCTCTTCGAGGCGGGACGATAATCTGATCGGCATCTTCGACAACGCCAGCCATTCCGATTCCGTCAGTATCTCCTATCGCTGTCGCTCCACCGGCGGCCTGCAAGGCTTCGATGACCCGGCTACCCCGTGGGAGCGTATATAACCCCGGAGTTGCGACTTCTCCGCCAACGTAAACGCGCACAATGTTCGGGTTATCGAGTGGCATTACCTGGAGGACGATTGTTTCTCCTCGGCCGCCACGCCAGATCATTGCGACCGCAAAAATGAGGACGCCAACAATCGAGCCGCTAAGGATCGCAGCCCACGTCCTTGAACCAAACATCGACCGAACCTGCTTCACGTCGTGTCTCCTGTATTGTCATGAACCTTGCCGATTCTAACCCGTATACTGAAGATTGGAAGGCCCGCGCGAGGCGCGTTTGGCCGTTTTGCTGTTGCCTGAAGCGTCGAACAGTGGAAATGAGATCGTCGTGTCACTCGCTCATCTAGCGCCACTCCTCTCGACACTCCCTGTTCCGCGGTTATCTGAATCTCCACTTAGGCGCAGTTGGGCAACGAGTAACCTGCGGCCATCTGAGCGTCCAGCAGCCCTCGCCGCGCTCGCACTGCAATCGGCTGCTCCTGTCGTCGTCGTGACTGCTCGTCAGGAAACGGCGGACACGTTGGGTGCTGCCCTTAGCCTCCTGCTGCCTGCGACCGCCGAGCCGCTGGTCTGGAACGCTGCTGACCCGTTGCCATACGAGCAGTTGCCGCATGATCCTGCACTGTCCGCCAGTCGCTCGACCATCATGGGCCGATTGTCAGAACTGAACGTCTCTACCCCGCTCGTGATAATCACGACAGTTCGTGGGTTGATGACGTGTATTCGAGAACGTGAGTCGTTCCAGCGCGACATCGTCCGGCTCCGCGTCGGCGAACGAGTTGACGATGGTCGGCTGTTACGTCAACTCGTCGCATCTGGATACCAGGTCGAGCCACTCGTCGAAGGTCCTGGCACAATCAGTCGTCGTGGCGGAATCCTCGATATCTTCACGCCCGGTGCGTCGGACGCGATTCGACTTGAATTCTTCGGAGATGAAATCGACAGTATCAGGAGGTTTGATCCGGGCACCCAGCGCTCGATTGAACGCGTCGATATCGCGACGATTCTGCCGCCAATCGAGTTTGATCTGTCGGGTCGCGATGTAGCCGTTGAGCGACTCCGAAACCATCCGACCGAATCGCTCCGCGATGAGGTGCGGGAGGAATGGGAGCGGATGCTGACGCATCTGGAGGTGGGGGACGTTCCTGCGTCGATCGACCTCCTTGCTACGGCATTTCCGAGTAACAACGCGACACTGCTTGATTTTCTGCCGCTCGACACGGTCGTCGCCCGAATCGAGCCTGAGTCACAGGCACTTCAGGGTTCACAGATCGAGATTCAAGCTGAGGATGTACGCCAGACACTCGAGCAGGCGGGCGAAATACCGCCTGGCTTCGATCGGCCATACGCTCGCTGGTCAGACGTTGAGCAGGCGTTTACAAATTTTCATCTATGGTTGATTGGCGCAAGTGATGAAGGAAACGACGATGTTCTCGATCTTGCTGTTGGAGACGCCTTTGCTGCAGTTCCATCGTTCGGCGGTGAGATCGAAGACCTAGCAGCATATGTGCATTCAACAACTGCAGACGGTGGTCGAATTGTCATCGCGACAGACCAGAGCGAACGACTT
>JBGSWU010000055.1:0-27237 GCA_041751795.1 Thermomicrobiales bacterium | reverse complement strand
AACAACGCCTCAGCGCCTTCGTGAGCGAGTCCTGCATCGATGACCTGTATAGACGCTTCCTTGAACAAATCGTCAACGCTGTCAATCAGCGGCGAGACGAGCGCGCGCACTCCCCAGACGACCGAAAGTTGCCTCGCCACGAATGGGTCGGTCGTGATCGCGATGACAGGAACGCGCGGTCGGCCCCTGGCCACCAGACGAGCACTTGAGCCACTCAGAGTGAAAACGATGATGTAGTTTATCGGCGCGATATCGGACAATGCTCGCGCCGCTCGCCCGAGGGCATCGGTGATCATCCGATCAGGATCAGTCACAGGAGCGACATCTCGGTCGCGCTGATCAAGCGGACGGATCGGCCCGAATCGTTCAACTTCACGAATGATTCGGTCCATCATTTCCACCGCCGCAACTGGATGTCGGCCCGTCGCAGTCTCGGCGCTAAGCATGACGGCGTCGGTCCCATCAAGCACTGCGTTCGCAACGTCGCTGGTTTCTGCCCTTGTCGGCACCGGCTGCATGATCATCGACTCGAGCATCTGTGTCGCGGTGATCACGGGAGTGCCGAGCCGGTTGCAGACTGACACGATTTCTTTCTGAGCCCGAGGCACCTGCTCCTGCGGCAACTGGACGCCAAGATCGCCACGCGCGACCATCACGACATCGGCCGCCGCGGCAATCGACTCGATTTGCGCCAACGCGGCTGGTCGTTCGATCTTGGCAACGATGCCCGGTGTCCAGCCTAACGACATCGCTGCGCCGCGAGCCCGTTCGATGTCAAGTGCGCTACTGAGAAACGATAGCCCGATGAACTCAATGTTGTGCTTTGCTGCGAACGCCAGGTCTTCCCGGTCGTTTTCAGTCAGGACTGCGTCCTGCAGGACGACGTTTTGCAGAGTGACACCCTGACGAGCCGCCAGCGGACCACCACGGCCAATTGAACACACCGCGTGGTCGCTATGAATCGATTCGACGAGGAGCTCGATGAGTCCATCCGCCAGAAGGATCCGCTGGCCGGGCCTGATCACCTGAAGGAGTGACGGATAGCTGACGCCGATTTGCTCATTCGTACTCGGCACGTGATGCGGAAACACGCGGATCTTAGAGCCACGTGCCAGCATCGCAGGCTCGCTACTCTCAAGCGGCCCGGTGCGAATCTTCAGCCCCTGCAGATCCATCAGAATAGGTAACGGCTGACCCCGCTCATCGGCAATCGATCGCGCAGTATGAATCAACTGCGAACGGCTCTCAGGCGTCCCGTGGGCGCAATTAATTCGCACCATGTCAACGCCAGCATCAATGATGCTCGCGAGATTCTCCGGATCCGCTACCGCTGGACCTAACGTAGCGACGATCTTGACGTGGCGCCTGAAATTCGCATCCATTCCCCAAGCATGCGGCGGCACCTGAGCCGGAGAGCGGTCGGTCTTTGCGGTCATCAGCGGCTCCTCAACGTTGTAATACGCCACGGGAGGTTAAGCATGGTGAAAATGCTCGTGGCAGACTTGCAACGTTATACTATCGCACGTTGATTGCCCGCCCTGTTCGTTACTGTCGACCTGGAGTGTTCGAAGGATGGTCGTGTCACGTCACCGAAGCTTCCGCGAATTCACCGATGAGGATCTCGATTACCTCTACGTCGTCGTCCCCACTGATGTGGGTGACAACACTGAGCTACTCACCGCTCGGCAAATGAGCGACCGGCAATTCCGAGAGTGGATCGTCGCCAAAGGCAAACTACACGGCGTCCAAATTCTGCCGACGTTCGGACGTCTTGGTTTAGAAACGCGTCTCGCCATGGTGAATAGACTGATTCGAAATGGTGTTCACATCCATCTCGCGCCACGAACACCGGACGCCTGAGTAAGGTCGGTCATAGCCGAGGCTGACGTGTCGGGTGCAACCGTCACCGTGTGCCATGGACGCGTTTACACTGGCTTACGGCAGAAGTAGACGTCTTCCTTCAGGTCGAGACCAAGCCTCTCGACGATCGATGCATCTCTGGTACGAACGAAGTCATCGACCAGGACGTCGAACCCCACATCCGCCAGGCGCCCTACGTAGTCTCGACCATACGCCCGGACGTGGTCGCGCTGACCAAATACCCGCCGACGCTCAGCTGGCGAACGAACTTGGCGATCCTCATGAGTCGTCTCACCAATGATCGGCGATTGGAGAATTGCCCACCCGCCTGGCTTCAACACCCTGAAGAGTTCGGACATCGCTTGACGATCGTCAGGGATATGTTCCAGGACGTGGTTGCAGATGATCGCGTCAAATGTCGCGTCCGGCATCTGAATCGCGGTGATATCCATCTGGACCATCGCGTGCTTCGATTCGAGGTCGCTGCTGACGTAATCGATCGCTGGATGATGCCGCAACCGTGTGCTGACGACGTACTCCGGTGACACGTGAAGGAGACGCTTACGAGGAGGGGCAAACAGGTTGGATCGCTCGGTCAGGTACAGCCAGAGCAGCCGGTGGCGTTCGAGACTGCCGCACACAGGGCATCGAGCGCTCGGCCGCGGTGCTATCCCTGCTGGACGAAATGCACGAAGGTGGCTTTGGCAGAGCGGACAGTACCGAGCCGAGCCGCGCCAATACGTGCGCGCTACCGACCTGAACGTCGCACGGAAGCGACTCTTCACGACTTCGGCGTAACGGTCCGGAACCGCGTCTTTCACGCGGCGATCCAGTTCGATGACCCATCCTTTTGGAATTGTCCAGTTCACCATCCAGCGTAGACTCCAGCAACGTCAGCGTCATCGACCGCCTGACACTGACTTTCATCCTGAGCATTCCATTTTCATCGCATGACGTGTTAGAGAATCTCAGGGTGCCGGATGCGGAGTAACGAGCCAGCGCGACAACAATACACTTCCGTGCCGAATGCGTTCGCGGACGCGAACCAGGTTAAACCGCCGACCTGGTTCGTCTCATTCTTCCGCGAACTCCAGCGGCGAGACGCTGATATCGTGCTTCACCAACTGTCACCCGTGCCAGCAATACGATTTTCGATAGCGTGTTTTCAAACGGCCAAGAGATCAGCGCAAGTGCAGCATGCCGGACCAGTTTCAAACGTGAGACGTTCAGCTTTGTAATGATCCGGGCTCGATCGTACTCGATCGCGCTCCATACTCGTGCCCTGAGAATTGGCCGCTGCCAGGCTGGCTCGAACACCGCGACATTGCGCCTGCCGACAACATGGTTCATTGCGAGTTGGTCCAACCTCCGCTCGTGCGACAGGTTCTGTCGATGCCATCGGTACACGATCACTGGCTCGGTGACAAAGCCGAGTTCCCCAACTCTGGACAGTCGAAAAAAGAACTCCCAATCTTCGCCCCATCGCAATGCGGTGTCGAATATCCCAACCTTGTCGATCGCATTACGGCGGATCAGCGCCATCGAAGGATTGCCAGCAACGTTGCGAATGACGAGTTCACGTCGTAGGCGTGTCGGTGATAACGGCTCAAACCGCACGACCCGTCTGCTACCTCCTTCGACATGCCACCAGATCATCTGACCGCTGACCATTGACGCATCAAGATGATCTTCCAGCCAGGCGAGTTGGAGTTCGAGTTTTTCCGAAAGCCAGGTATCGTCCGCATCGAGGAATGCAACCAGATTTCCCGAAGATTCCTGAATACCGCGATTACGCGCTGCACTTGGGCCCTGATTAGGCTGCCGAACATACGTGATCTGTCCTCGCTGGCGATATCGAGCGAGAACGTCAAACGTGTCGTCGGTCGAACCATCATCAACAACGATGATCTCGTCAGCCGAAACCGTTTGATTCAGGACACTGTCAATCGCTTCAGAAATGAACGCCGCGTAGTTATAGGTGGTGATAATGACGCTGACCGTCGGAGTCACGACTCGACCTGCATCCTCTGTCCTCATGTTCGAGACACCGCTGAACGAACGACCTGCCGGGCGCTCGTTACCGTTTCGCTTGATACCGCCATGAGTGTGATCACGAACACCGACGTCGCGATACCGACGATCGCGAGCATGCCACCAAAGCCAGATGGCGAAAATCCAAGATCGAGAAGTCGGACGCTGGCTGCCATTACGAGTGTGCACATGAGTGCTGGGGCAATCGAGCGTCCAAGATCGCGAGCGCCAAATCCAAGGACTCTCGCGACGACGACCATATCGATGGCAACGAATAACACGGCGAGGGCAACCTGGCCAGCCGCCACGCCAACGATGCCCCAGCGAATGCAGTACCAGAGCAAACCGCCGGTTGCGACCAATTTGATGACCGACAACTGATTGAGGATCTTCGGTCGATTGATCGCCTTGTAAATGATTCCTGGCAAATGACCAATCGAAGATATTGCGAGCGATATCGAGATCAACTGCATCACTGGCGTCGCGGGTTCCCACCGATCGGGGAAGAACGAATCGACGAACAACGGTGCGATCAACGCCAGGCCGATCCCGGACGGAATCGTGAACAGCGCCACGTAACGAAGCATCGTTCCGTAGGCAAGTCGCATCTCGTGCGCGTCGGATTGAACCTGGGCGAGCAGCGGAAACGCCACTTTGCCGATGACGAAGTTCGTGTTGCGGATCACCAGTTCGGGTATGCGATAGGCAAACGTATAAAAGCCAAGCGCTGCTGCACCGAGTACTTTCCCAACGAGCAGGTAGTCGAGATTAGAGATGATCGCGCCGGCGATACCAATTGAGATGATATGGCTGCCGAAGCCCATGACGTCTCGCGTGACCTGTCGATCCAGTTTTCGGCTCGGCCGCCAGCCAGCCAACGCGAAGAGGACGATCGTGGCGACGACTTCCCCTGCGATCTGCCCGATGATCAGGCTCCACACGCCGAAACCCTGCCACGCGAGGACGATCGAAAAAGCACCCTTCGCGATGCTTCGACCAATGTCAGGAATGAACTTGGCTTTAAACCTCAGGCTTCGCTGAATGAGTGCCGAGGGTACAGCGCCCACCGCGCTGATCGGAATAACGATCGCGAGCGCTCGAAACAGGTTCGTGACGCGATCTTCTTCGAAGAATACTGCCAGCCACGGTGCGCTCACCCAGGCAACACCAAAGAGTAGCAGCCCAGACGCCAGCCCAATGATGATGGCAGCGTTGGCCGCTTCCTCGACTTGTTCGCGGCGGGCGATCAGTGCATGGCCAACCCCGAACCCGTTCAGGATATCGAGGTACTGCATCGCAATCAGGCAGTACCCGACCAGGCCGAATTCTGACGGCAACAGCAGGCGCACGAGAATGATCGTGCTGACGAACACCAGCAATTTGCCAGAGACGAACGAACCGTACGCCCAGACGGTGCTTTGTACAGCCTGCTTTGACAAGTCTGCCCGTTGGGTAGAGGTCGCGACGGTCATCGCTTCACCGTCCCTGGTCGCCTTGGACCAGGTTGCTGGAGTAACCGGACGTACTGGTCCTCGATTCGACGAGCCCATGTTTCGGCGCCGAATGCCTGAACGGTTTCCCTACCGTGTTCGGCGAGTTTTCCGGAGAGCGTCCCATCGGAGAGCACCTTCACAATTGCTCTCGCGAGTTCCTGGTCGTCTCCAGGAGGAACGAGAAGACCGTTTTCTCCGTCGCGAATAATCTCTGGTACTCCGCCAACGCTCGTGGCGACGACGGGAGTTCCAGCAGCCATGGCTTCAAGATGAGTCAGCGGTGCTCCTTCCGAAAGCGATGGGGACACGAATACGTCTGCTGCCGCCAGCAACTGCGACACGTCACTCCGTTGGCCGAGAATGCGAACGACATTCGACAGCCCAAGTCGTTCAATCTCACGCTCGACGTCCGGCAGCCCAGCGGCTCCTCGCCCGGCAATTGCAATCCGAGCGTCAGGAAATTGCTCATGTACGGTCGCGGCCGCGCGAACGAGATCTGGAAAACCCTTCTGGACGACGATTCTTCCAACGGCAATCACAAGCGGACCACACGAGCCGCCCAATGCCTCGTTTCTTGCCCGGGAGATGTCAGCAGCGTCGAGTTCGGCAAACCGACTGAGATCAATCGCATTCGGCACAACCGTCGTTTGTTGGTCCGACAGCCCGAACCGCACCCGATACGACTGGCGCACGCCATATGACACCGCCAGCGCTCTAGCGTTCGCCGCGCGCAGCACAGCCGACTCGATCTTTCGTTTCAGGAAGCGGTTGTGCTGGTGGACATTGTGGAGCGTCGAGACGATGGGACGGCGAGCAAGTCTCGCGGCCAAGGCCGCCTGAACATTGCTGTACAGCAAATGGCTATGAACGATATCAACGTTTTTCGATTCGATTTCCCGAGCGAGAGCACGAATACGGGCAACGTTGAGCAGTCGCCTCGCCTGCCACTGCGTCAACGAACTGCTCGATTCAGCAATCGCTTCCTGAATATGGTTCGGCGCGACAGTACTCAGCGAGAGAACGTGAACATCGAATCGCGTTCGATCGACATGACGCAGAAAGGTCGGAAGCAGCGCCTCCGCTCCCCCGACACGTAAACTGTCGATAATTGTCAGTACGCGAATTCTCTCAGTCTCCACGACCCGTCCCATCGTCGTCGGAAGAAGCGGAAAGGATTCGCTCTACTTCTTCGGCACCAATTGGGGCCACGACCAGCGTTTCGTTGCCATCGGCCGCCGATCGCAATTCGATCCGCGTCCGCTCAAAATACTGAACCCGGATGCCGTTCTCGGTAAGCTGATCAGTGATTGGGTATCCATGGATGAGCCTGCCGCCGTTTGACAACCAGAAGAAGGCGAACCGTCCACAAATGTTGTGACCGGTTGCGTCCTCATAGAAGCATCCGGCACCGTCCGCAGGGAACGCTGGAGGATCAATTTCTCGGCCAGTGTCAAGGAGGCGCTGCTGAGCGCCCAGTCGTGCCAATGTCACGACGCTTGGCTCGCCGCCAACTCCCGGCTGCCACTCAAACCGCGATCGCTCGAAATGCTGCATCGACACGCCATTGGCAATGTACATTTCGGAGATTGGTGCTCCGAACACTTCTGTTCCACCGTTCTCGATGAAGAACTCTGCGAACACGCCACAAATGTTATGTTGCGTTGCCAGGGAGTAGACGCAGCCGGGATCGTATTCCACTGGTTCCATTGCGATTAACAGCAGTTCTGCCCGGATCATTGAATCAGTAAGCACTGTCGAATCGCTCGTTGGCGTACTCGAGGCAACTGCGCCATCGTCTGCGGTCGGTGTTGAACGAAAGGCTCCCTGTTCCGGGACTGCTCCATCTGATGTCTGAGTGGATTGCGCGATAAGGTCAGCCGGTGGGCTTATCGCAGCAACCGTTTGCCTCTGGAATAATCCCCCGCCACTCCGATCGATTGACAAACTCAACGCTAGAGCCGAAACGAGCAGGACGGCGACAATTGAGGCGGCCCCACCCCACACGATGACACGCTGGTGCTGCAACGGCGTGAAGAACTCCTGTGTCGGTCGGATGCGCGAAAAATCGACTCGAGTTCCGGGTGCGAGACGCCAGTTCTGGACGCTCACGATGGCGAGCGTCAAGCCAGCGAAGACCATGAAGAACCGAGGATAGGCAAAGTGCAGGAAGACACTCGACAAGAGCAATGCCGCCAACGACACCGCAACCGCGAGTGCAAGGTCATGGAGCTCACTTCCGGTATTCGTTGCTCGCCAGACACTTCGCAGTGATGCAAACAGCGTGATAACTAACGCCGCGAAGGTCACAATCCCGAATAACCCTGTTTCGGCTGCGATCTCCACGTACAGGCTGTGAGCAGCGCGGTCTGTTCGTCGATCAACACCCATCGGACGTGAGTATTCCTGGTAATGCTCCTGATAGTTGTTGGTGCCAACGCCGAGGATTGGGTTGTCCAGAAACATGTGCACACCCGCCATGACTTCTGAAACTCGTCCAGACACCGACGTATCTGTCGCAGTTCCACGGTCCGGTGGTTCCCGAGAAATCAGCCCAGCTGGAATCTCGAGCAGACTTGATGCTCTACCCGTGTAACTTGATGGCAGAAACGGCAGGAGCATCGTGAACGCCAGTCCGACGATGATGAGCGATCGCCATCTGATGAACCCTGCCAAGGATAATCCAAGAACAACAGCTGCGAGAGAAATGTAACCGCCGCGCGAGTAAGTCATGATTGATGCGATTGAGATGAGCACCGCTGCAAGGAACGCGAGCTGCCTCCCGGTGACAGTCGGCTCCCACCTCGCACGATGAAACGCCAATGGAATGAGTGCGATCAACGCCATCGCATAAAAGTTCGGATCGCCAACCATACCCGCCGGTCGCGCTACTTCAGTAATCTCGCCAGGGATGACGATCGCCTGTGAATACAGGCCAAACCCGAGAAACGAGTTCGCCGAGCCTGTCAACGTCTGGTAGATGGTCAGACACGCCGGGATCACCCCAGCGACGATCAGCGCACGAACAACGATCTGCAAATCCGTCCGCTGACGGACATAGGCAACGATGAGCGCGATGTAGACCAGTTCACGGACGTAATCAACGACGCGCCAGGTCGCCGCCCACGGGTTGGACGCCACGAGTGTCGACGCGAGCAGCACCAACCCATACAACACGAGTACCTGCCACCCAGTCGGGCGCGCGCGAAACAATCCGCCGATACCGAAGTGCATCACAATACCGGTCATCAACCAGATCGTGAAGAGCGGCGCGATTGACGGCAGGCCAATCGACGTCGTCAGCACTTCAGAGGCGCGTGTGTACATCATCAGCGTGAAGAGGAATAGTCCGATACCGGGACGCAGCACACTGACGATGCCGCCAGCAATCCCGAGACAGCCAATGAGCATGACTGGACCGAGGTCCTGCACCAGCAGACCGGTAATCAGCGCAAGAGTGGCAACAGCAAGGAACACTAAAACGAGGCCACGATCCGTCAGCCGTGGGAGCAGGAATGGAGTTGGCGTATCACCAGTTGCAGACATGATTTGAGGGTCACCCGCGCTCACTGACGCGCGACAGTCGCTGTCTGTGGGTCGATACTGGAAGCCTGAACGGTTCCACTTCCACGGGCGGCAATTCCTGCGTCGCCTCGTCGATACGCGAGCAACGAATCAAGCCAGAGGGCGAACAGCACGCCTAGGCCGAGGCCGATCACGATGGCGATACCGATCGTTCGGACCCATGGCAAACTGACGAGTTGCGCTTCAGGCGCACCTGCACTCAGTGACGAGATGGAATAGATCGGGAACAACTCGCCCAACGTCGCCTGACCTTCTGTCTGAACTGCGACCGCCAGACCCTCAGTCTTCTCAGCATCCGGCCCTTCGACGATCATCCGCATAACGTTCGATTCAGGCTCCTGGACGACTCGGACTTCGTACAAGTTCCAATCTGAGTATGTCGGATCAACTGCGATCATTCCGCTTGCGACGACGCGAGGGCTTGCCAGAACATCGGAATAGGTCGCCATTACCATGTTACTTTCGAGCAGATCGGCGACACGGAGAACTTCCGATGGCTCCAGGTCGATGTTCGGTCCAACGACCAGCAGCGTCGTCGTTTCGTATCGATCACGACTGTCGGCCAAGCCGAAGAACGTCGCGCCGACGACGATCACGAGTACGGAAACAACGATCCACCATCGTCGCATTACGCGCTGGATGATGGCGTTTATATCGTTCCAAGTCACGTTCAGTTCCCCGTCGTCAAGCCCGCGTCACCAACATTCGTCGTCCCAGCGGAATCGAAAAGCCATCCGGCCGGTCCTGGTCACAATCGTCTCACGCGACGATCTACTCGTGTAGAAGCATCTAGTCCTGAATCGCAGCGAACAGGTGCCGTTCGATTTCTGCCGCATTTCGATCAAGACGAAATTCGTCGCCAACTTTGGAGAAAGCGTTAACTCGCAGGCGATCTCGCAAGCCTGAGTCGTCCAGTAACCGCTGGATGCTGTCCGCAAGTCCGACAATGTCTTCTGGTTGAACGAGCAGGCCAGTCTCGTCGTCGACCACAAGTTCCGGAACACCGGTCGTCGCCGTCGAGACTACTGCAACCCCCGCCGCCATCGCCTCCATCAGAGCGACAGGAATACCCTCAGCATTCCCCGAACATGTGACGATACTCGGCAATGCGAACACTGCTGCGGTCGCGAGATACTCCTGAACTCGCTCCGACGTTTGCGGACCCACGAGATCAACGCAATCGTCGAGATGCAATGCTGATACCTGCGAACGTAGTCGCTCCAATTCGGGGCCACCGCCAACAATCGTACAGTGGAACGATATCCCCCGCTGCTTCAGCACGTCGCAAGCATCGATGAGATATCGATGCCCCTTCTTCTCTTCGAGTCTCGCGACACAAACGATCTCCCGGCTTCCAGAACATGTTCGCGGCAACTCCGTTGGGACTTCCACGCCGCAATGGATGACGTGTGTCGACGTACGAATGCCCAGGTGTGGCTGCAACAGTCTTTGATTGTACTCAGAGATCGCGACGATAAAAGTTGCGTCAGAGACTTTATTCGGAAGGTGCGAAGGATTGACGTAGAGGTCGAATGCATGAGCCGTAAACGAGTAGGATATACCCGTCAGTCGATGCACGATCAGCGCGGCGAGTGTTGGATAGCTTGCAAAATGCGCGTGGACGTGACGAATTCGATTCCGCTCGAGATCTTCCGCCATCGACACGATGACGGGGAACAGGGCAAGCGAGGTGACGACACGACGCGGTTGTTTGGGCAATTCGCACGTAATCAATGCGAGCGATGATAGGTACCGGCGCGGACGTTTGATGAGCATGCGAACACAGGCGAGAATCGCGTTGATCGAAAGCGGGTGTCGCCAGCGGACTGACGGCTGAAGCGGCGGGACATCTGGATGGACCTGGGCCGGGTTATCGCGCCACAGCGGATAGATGCCAATTTCCCAACCCCGCGTCCTGAGCGCATTGATCTCTCGAACGATGAACGTTTCGGAGAGCGTTGGAAATCGCAGAACAATATACGCAATACGCTTTGGCGCTGAAGAATCGTTGGCATTCCTCGCCTGTTCAGCCGAAGCGTTCAAGTAACGTCCTCTCCATGGTACGTGCCTTTTGAAGTCTCGACGTTCGTAAAAGTAGTGGGCGGGTGATTGAAACGGGGTGATATGCGCCAGCGAGTCCTGATGGTGCTGATCGGTTGCGTTGGATACGCGTACATTGGATACCCAATCCTGTTGTCGTTACTGAGCTTCGTTCGAACACGACCGATTCAAAAGGGTGCAGTCGAACCGTCGATTTCGATCATCATTCCCGCCCATAATGAAGCACAAATTCTTCCGCGAAAACTCGAAAGTATCGTGAATCAGGACTATCCGCCTGACCTCGTCGAAGTCCTCGTAGCATCTGATGGCTCAACCGACGGGAGTAAAAAGATCATCGCCGAGTTCGGCGATCCACACGTACGGTTTCTTGACTACGAGCGAGGAGGTAAAGCCGCAACGCTCAACCGGGCAGCCGCTGAAGCAAGAAGCGATGTTCTAGTCTTCACTGATGCGAATGCCATCCTTGCACCAGGAACCCTCCGGTCGATTGCCTCGAACTTCGCTGACGCTCGTGTCGGAGGTGTCAGTGCCAACGAACGCCGGGAACCGGGAGCGTATGCGTCCTCGGCTGGGCTGGGTGAACGGCTCTATTGGGAGTACGACAAGTGGATCAAAAAGGCCGAGAGTCGCATCGGGTCAATTGTGTCAGCGTCTGGCTCGCTCTACGCAATCCGACGCGAATTGTTCAGGCCGATCGCCGATCCATCAGCGACTGATGACTTTGCAATCTCAACCCAGGTCGTGCGTGCCGGATACCGGCTCGTGTTCGAATCGGACGCCGTGACATGGGAGCCGCCTGTTGCCAAGGACGAGATCGAATACGGTCGGAAAGTGCGCATCGTGACCCGTGGGCTTCGCAGTGTCTGGGGCATCCGTGAATTGCTCCTACCGTGGCGAGGTGGCTTTTACAGCGTCCAACTCTGGTCTCACAAAGTCGCACGACGCTTGGTCGGCGGCTTCACTGTCGGAATCTTCGTCGCGAATCTTTCGCTTGTGAAGCACCCGTTCTGGCGATTAATCATGGCTGGGCAGTTCGCATTCTACGGACTGGCGCTGGCTGGCTGGCGCGGTGCGGGTCACCGCTGGGCGCGCAAGCCGTGGTTCTATCTTCCGTACTACTTCTGTTTATCGAATGTCGCCGCGACGGTGGGAATCATTCAGTTCCTCCGCCAACGCCGTGTGACGATCTGGGAGCCGCGACGTGATGTCTGATGAGGATCGCAAACGTCCGATTCGGGTCATGATGATCATGCCATCGTTCTACCCGGTCGTCGGCGGTATGGAGATTCAGGTTGCCAGGGTTATCCCGCACCTGCGCGATCACGGTGTTGAAGCTACGGTTCTCACACGCCGAACGGCTGGAACGTCGAGAAGCGAAACGCATGATGGTATCCAAATTCATCGTCTCGCCATTCCAGGCGGTCCAGGTATGCGGTCGATCGCGTTTACCGCGCTGGGTACGGCCAATGTGATTCGTCGTCGTCGCGAGATCGATGTGCTCCACGCACACAGCCTGATGTCACCGACGACGATCGCCGCAATCTCCGGCGTCCTCATGCGTAAGCCGCGTGTTGTCACCTCCCACCAGAGCTACGAGCATGACCATCTCCTGAAGAAACCGCTCGGACGAGAACGCCTTCGCCTGTACAAGCACATCATCAGTCGCTGGGTGAGCATCAGCAGCGACATCGAACGATTGTTGCTCGCGCACGATGTATCGCCGACGAAAATCGTCTCGATCCAAAATGGGATCGACACACAGACCTTTAGCCCTGCAGTCGGCGAGGAACGCAATCGACTTCGGCAGGAACGCCTATTGCCGCCGGATAAACCTATCGTAGTATTTGCAGGACGACTGCAGCACGTGAAAAACGTCGACGTCCTTCTTCGGGCATGGGCTGGCCTCAACGTGGGTCATCTCATCATCCTCGGAGATGGAGATGAGCGAGAGTCACTGGAGTCCCTGGCTGCGGAACTGAATATATGCGATCGGGTTGACTTCCGGGGCATGGTGCCTGATGTCGTTGACTATCTACGCGCCTCGGACGTCTTCGTTCTTCCGTCCGCCAGCGAGGGATTGTCCGTCGCCCTTCTCGAAGCAATGGCAAGCGGGCTGGTTCCAGTCGCGACGGCGATTGGTGGTACCACTGATCTGATACGTGACACCGAGAACGGCCTGTTGGTTACGCCGGGTGATGTCGATGAATTGCGTGATGCTCTAAGTCGCGCTCTTGACGATCGATGTTGGCGAAACGACGCAG
Organism: Thermomicrobiales bacterium; assembly: GCA_041751795.1. Classification (GTDB taxonomy): domain Bacteria; phylum Chloroflexota; class Chloroflexia; order Thermomicrobiales; family CFX8; genus JBBECJ01. The sequence continues at coordinate 13,949 of JBGSWU010000055.1, read as the reverse complement.
CACACCGGTCACGCGAACTCGTTCATTCCCGCTACGACCTGCGCGGTATTGCTGAAGATCTCGTCAACGTATACCGGGAAGTCGTCACCGCTCCCAAGCATTGACCGTCGCTGGTTACACCGTGGACAGCACGGGCAGCATCTGGGCGAGTACGTGTGACCAGATGTATTGAGTTTCTACCTTTCTACGCCCCGCAAGTCCAAACGTTCTGGCCCGTTCCGGGTCCATCAGCAGACAGGACAGTCGGCCTGCGAGAGCGACCGGGTCGTCCACTGGAACGATGTATCCCGTTTGCCCATCGTCGATGATCTCAGGCATCGCGTCATTCGAAGAGCCGATACACGGGAGCCCATAGGCCATCGCCTCAAGAAACACGTCGCCCCACGTTTCGCACCGCGACGGCATCACAAACACCGATGATCTCTGCAGTTCCTGGAGAATCGTTGCCGGTTCCCATGTTCCGCCGTTTGATTCGACGTTTCTTGGAAGCGGTCCATTAGTGGGCCCGATAATAGTCAGGACGGCACCCGGGACACGGCGAAGAACCTCCGGCCAGGCAGCAAGAAGGACATCGCCACCCTTACGACGAAAGTCGCTCCCGATGAACAACGCACGTGGCTGATCCCTCGCTGGTAACGTCGCTGGGTCGGGTAGAGGAATGTTGACCCCCGCCCCAACAACGTGGATCTTTTCCGGACTGATGCCATAGTCGTCGCGCAATGAACGAGCAACATAATGACTGCGACTGAAGATCGCCGATGCACCTTCGTACGTCTGCATTTCAAGCCGACGCCAGAACGGCAACTCGATGCGCGCCATTGGAGCTCGCTCTGGCCATTCGCGTTCGGTAAGTGCAAACGTGAAGTCGAGATACAGCGCATAGGGAAGTCCCGTTGGCGGAGACGGTCGCGACAACGCTGCTACCTGGAGGATGATGTCGGGTGATCGATCAAGCCCGTCGATCCAACGTTTGGTCTGAAGGCTTCGAAGGCGAAAGGTGAGTGGATTCTTGCGATAGTGCTCTTTCCACTCGCGCCTATCCCGTCGCCATGCGGCTGCGATTGCGAATGCCTTTGACGGACCACGAAGTGTCGAATCACCGACTCCAACGAGGTCGACTGATGAATGCTGCCGAACCGCTTCAACGAACCGACCGAACTTCGTACCAGCAGCACCGTCTGCATCCGGATTCCCATCGAGCGCGAGGGCGATTTGCAACTGGCGGTTCGATAAAAACCGGGCACCTTCAGATGCCGTGACCAATGTCGACACAGTAATCCCTTGCTGCGCATCTCGTCCGATGGGGTTACAACGATTTAACAACAAGGCTGCCATGGCCGGACACTGGTCGCAAGGCGCTGCGACACGCAAAAGGTTTGCCCCACGCAGGAGATTAGCCTCGGACCGCTACCGTTTTAGCGACGGGACCGCGCGCGTCACCTCCGTCCAGATGTCGTCGGCGACAACGTCTGGCGGTTTCGTCGCATCGATCACGGGCATTCCACCGTATGCAGCAAGTGCGCGATACACCGGCACGCGACGGGCAACGTATTCGAGGGCCGGAAGGTCGGTTTTCCGTGACGCAGCTACGGACGCAGGTAGATCCATTAGAAAATACAGGCTGGGACGTGGAACCGATCGCACCGCAGGATGCCGCAGGAGATGTGGCAAGTCGGTCAATTCCATATCTAGGAGAATCGCAAGATTAACGATCGACTTGTAAATGTACCGATCGCAGATCACTGCTCGCCCGGCACGCAGGTGGGGCTGGACTGCCAGATTCGCCTCAATCGCATGCTCGATCAGCGACACGTCGGTCCAACCACGACGCAGAATCCAGTGATTGCGAAACATCTTGTTCGACTTCGATAGATATTCACCGAACTCATCGGATGCGTCAGCCCCTAGTTCCCGCGCCTCGTACTGGCCATCGTCGCGTTGCACCGGCGCTCGCAATCGGCGCTTGACGAGCTTGACGAGCGGGCGAGAAATATAGGGCCGCCCACCCGTCCAGACGGTCGCTGTGTCCCAACCGGCGTCGTCCATACGGTCTTTGAGAATGCGAGCCTGGGTACTCTTCCCGCATCCATCGATGCCAGTGAGGCAGATTATGGGAGGTCTCATCGATCACGGTGCCTGTCTGTTACTACACGCAGTTTGTACAACTGAACCGGTGCGATTCGTTGGGTTGACTTCGACGTATCCGCACTGGAACTCGCGCCGCCAGATGTCGCCATCCTGAGTCCGACGACCGAGGGCAGCGCCGAGCTTGAGATCGTAGTTTGGGTAATCCCACAGCGTCACGAGCGCTTCACGTGACTCGTCTGACATATACCTGAAGAACGCATTCGCTCCGTCAGTGATCAACAAGTACGATGCGAGAGCGAACTCCTGTAGTTGCTCGTCCTCTTGCAACCCGAGGCTCACCGCAACGAGTTGCGTTCCGCCGTCGAGCGCGGATGCAGCCTCATCCAGATTGTTTTGCCACTTGCTGGTCGACAATGGATCGTAGCCGGTCGCGAACGCCGGCGACATCACGCCATCGAGATGGGGCAGATACGAATCCCAGGTTGAGCCCGAGTTCGGATCGGACACGAGATTGGCCCAGACAGGCACGCTTTGGCCTACTCGTGCGCGAACATGACGCAGGTAGACGCTCCATGCTTCGCGGTAGGCGTCGTCTTGGGTGTACTCCTGAACGACCCCGTCTGAATTGTCAGCCTGCTCGATGAGCCTCGTCAATGACAGTTCGACGTTGTCGAGGAACGCACCGTCGTATCCGTGCGCTTCCGGACCGACGACTTCATTGGCTATCGCGATCGACGCATACGCTCGCCACGCACTATTGCCCGGGTCCATGTGATAAAGCACGCCGGTCTCGCCGATGATCGTATACAGCCGCTCACCTGCGCCGTTGTGGAGGAACCATGATTCGTTCGGATGCAATTCACGACAGAAAGCGCCAATATCTCTGACGATGCCGTTCCTCAGCGGTGAATAGCTCGAGTCGCACACCGCGCTGGAGTCTCGGTACGGTCCAGGACCGTTCACCTGTGATGCATTGAGATACTGGAGGATAAGTCCATCGTAACCGGCGAGGCGCAACTGGTCACGATACGGGTCATCTCCGAAGGTGAGAATGAAAAACTCTGCTTGACTGGCGAGGTATTCCGTTGTTCCGCTGACATCGGTGATCGTGTGAAAGTAGGCCAGCTTCGTTGTCGGCGCTAGTTGCGTGATATCGACCGTTGGAAGTGCCGTCGCCGTTGGCTTAGGAGGCAACGCAGTCGAAGTCGGCCCGGTGGTCGTTACAGGAGCAACCAGCGTATTGTTGGTCGGGGTTACTGTTGCAGAAAAGGTTTCCGTGGGCTGATGTACGGGTTCAGCAGTCTCAGGACTCGGATCGTCATTAGACCACGATCCACAAGCAGCCAGAACGACGACGAGAACGATGACAACAATCGATCGACGGAAACATCGAACTGTATCGATTCTGGCTCTCGTCAAAGGCACTTTGTTGATTGCCTCCAGTCAGGAAACGTTTACGACAGCCCCCGACCGTGATAACGTCGCTTCGAGCGCACGACAACATCACTGAGTGAGCGCCGTGGCTTGCTTCAGTATCGTACCAGCGCGGTTTGGCGATAACCCCACGACTTTGGTACGAACATGACCGCAAGATGGATGAAATAAATCGGTCGCAACGAAACGAACTGAACTGAAAGCGATATGGATCGATGCAGATTCTCGTGACCGGCGCGGCGGGCTTTATCGGCTCGCATGTCTGTGAACGTCTAATTGCCGATGGACACGACGTCATCGGTCTCGACGCATTCATCCCATACTACCCTCGTGAGATAAAAGAACTCAATCTGACGAACCTACACGATGAGCCACGCTTCAGTTTCGTCGAAACTGACCTTCGGGATGGCGATCTTCTACCCCTCGTGAGCGACTGCGATGCGGTTCTGCACCTCGCGGCGATGGCTGGACCCGCGTCCTGGGAGCAGTTCGACCACTACGTATCCTGCAACATAACTGGTACGCAACGCCTTCTTGAAGCTCTCCAAACTTCCGGAGAGGTCGAGCGGCGGCGATTTGTCCAGATCTCCACATCATCCGTGTACGGCACGATCGCACGCGGCAACGAAGACGAAAAGTTGCAACCGGCGAGCCCCTACGGGATTACGAAACTCGCTGCCGAACAACTGGCATTCGCGTACCATCGAGCGTTTGGTATTCCAGTTCTGGCACTGCGGTATTTCTCAATCTACGGACCGAGGCAAAGACCAGACATGGCCTACAACATCTTCATCCGGTCGCTGCTACGGAACAAGCCCATCACGATCTTTGGCGATGGTGAGCAGTCGCGCGGCAACACGTACATTGACGACTGCGTGACGGGGACCGTGCTCGCGCTCACACGCGGCAAGCCAGGCGAGGCGTACAACCTCGGCGGAGGAACGCCCATCACCCTTAACGAGGCAATTGAGATTATCGAGGAAGCGACCAGCGTGAGGGCGGATCGACGCTACTCAGGAGCACGAACGGGAGATCAGCGTCATACCCTAGCCGACATTTCAAAAGCTCGCGCTGATCTCGGGTATGAGCCGACCACAGGTCCCATCGAAGGGCTGCGAGCGCAGGTTGAATGGCAAAAGACGTTCTCGTGAACGTTCGGGGATGATCACCAACCCGGCATCACTAATCGCCGTGCATTGCCTGAGCATGCTCGTCGAGGTGCGGCGCTGCGGTCGGCACATCATCAACGCTTCGATACAACGAGCGCATGGACGGCACAGGTGCACCTTCGCTATTGACAGCAGTTCGAGGTCGTCGCCGCTTCTCGGGCACGACAATCTCACGTTCAATATCGGCATCGCCTGAAGCGTGGGCGACAAGGTCGTCAAACGTCAATGCTGAGTTCGGAAAGCCCGCACTTCCAAAACGAATTGGAATCCCAAGCGAGCGATATGCGCTCTTTTGCAGCCGTTGAGTGAGCGCATCGAGCTGAACCGGCGATGATTCAGGGCTCAGGACAATGACGCGGTTTGCCGCTGGATCCTGGACGACGATATCGCCTCGCCGAGTCGTTTGCGCCGCTACCCGCGCCAATCCCGACATGATGTATCTCTGCAGCATCCTCTGCTGAACGTCACGAACGATCTCATGCAGTGACGCGTGGACGGCACGAGGATCAAACGACAGAACAGTGACCGTCAAAGGTCGTTCGTGTCGGCGAGCACGCGACATTTCAATGGCGATATCCTCCCGAGCGGCGGCCAAGGTCATCACACCCGCGGTCTCATCCAAGGTGATATTGGCGACGCTGGCTTCAAACTGGTTCAGTCCGCGGGAAACACGAATCGCCAGCAAGGCTGCGAGGGCCGCGAACCCAACCTCGATTGCCATGACAAACCCACTGGCAGTGGACCGAACCGTTGTCGCATCCTCGAACAACGCTCGAGACGAGACATACCCGATCGCGATCACCGTGACGATGATGGCCGACGGTATCCGATTCGACAGGCGAGTGCCGACTAACGCGACGACTAATGCGATCATCAGCAGGTGGATCCCAGTCGGCGTAGTACTGGCGTTCTCAGGAAGCGGAACGAGCGTCCCGATCGAAAACAACATAGCGACGGCGGCGACTAACGTAAGTATTGAGATTCGCAAGTGATGCAATCTGCACCCCCAATGCACCGCCGCCCCATTCGAACCGCGCGGTCATACCAGCCCGACTGTTAGACAAATCGGACGATGAACCAGATGATCGTAATAGAGGACTCGGAATCAGGTCCGACTGACCAGCTTCGCAATGCCCCGTATGGAGTGCCTAACCCTGTTGTCGCGCGCTGTCTCTGATGAGCGTGTCTGGACACTCGATTGCTCGTCACCAGCGAGCCAATAGACTGTAATTCCCAGACACTCGTCACTGATCCGAGACGGAAACGCGCTCAACGATGCGCCATTCAGGACGATCGTCTCTCGCAGGATGTCCGATCCACCCTATATCCTAACGTACAACACATCGAATGGATGTACCATTATGGCGAGCACGATAGATCAGCGAAGTCATTCCCCAAGACTCAGGAAAACAGTCTGCCAAACAACATGTTCCCGATCATCGGTGCCGAAGAATGGGCATCGCGTTACCGAATCAATCGCGTCGATGCAGTTTCCAGTACGAAAAAACGAATCATCCGGATTCGAAATGTGGCTTGCATCAACCACTTACCCTGGTAGCAGGTTAGCATGTATTCGTTTCGCTGCATAGGTACGTTTACAGCAAATCGTTCACACTATCATTTCACCTTATCCTTACTTTTTGCGCATGTGTCACGCAGACACAGTGACGTTGGTAACACGCGGGTGGTTCTAGCTGTCACGGACGACGGACATGGGTACAGTGTCGTTTCTCGCGTACAAGAGTGGAAATGGAGGCCATGTTGACGTCGCTAGTCCGCTCACCGCGATCAGTTCTCGATGACGAGCGTCCTCAACCGCCGTCGATCACCGAGCGTCCAGGACTAGAGTGGATCGACCGGTTTGAGCCGGGCCAGGAACTCGTACATGGCCGGACATACTACGTGCTCAAGCGACTGATCGACCTGACACTCGTCCTCCTCGCGATGCCGATTCTTGGCTCGGCGTTCGTCGCGTGCGCAATCCTGATTAAACTGGAATCACCAGGTGGGCCAGTGATGTTCACACAGGCAAGAACCGGCAAGGGTGGCCGCCGTTTTCGTATGTACAAGTTTCGATCGATGGTGCCGAATGCTGAGGAACTAAAACAGGAACTCATGCATCTCAACGAGCTTCAGTGGCCAGATTTTAAGATCACTGACGATCCTCGTGTCACCCGAATCGGAAAGATCCTGCGAAAAACCAGCCTTGATGAGTTGCCACAGATACTGAACGTGATTCGAGGCGAAATGAGTCTGGTTGGGCCACGACCAACCTCGTTCGCCGCGAATACCTATGAACTGTGGCAAACCGAGCGTTTGGATGTTACACCGGGCCTCACGGGGCTGTGGCAGATCGTTGGGCGAGGAGAAACCGAGTTCGATGACCGGCTTCGGCTCGACATCGCCTACATCGAACGTCGTTGCTTGTGGCTCGACATTCAGATCCTCGTCCGAACGTTTACGACGATTCTCCTCGCTCGCGGTCGCCATTAGTCTATTTTTAGCGGCACACGACGCGATTACGCGATCGACCTGACAGTATCGAGCATCCGACGTCGAGCCGAGTCGGAAAGATTCGCCTGCGGCAAGCGTGAGTACGGCGTTGCGATAATCCCGCGCTCGTGAAGCAGCGTCTTGTGGCCGCCGACGAGAAACGCCCACGACTGTGCCTGAAACACAAGCGCTGGTAGAAGGCGCCGGTATTCCCGATCTCCTTCGGCCCGGTCACCCTCCGTATACGCGTCCCACGCCCGCTTCAGCGGAGCTACAAACTCCGGGCCAGGAATCAGCCCGACCGCACCTGAATCAATAACATCGGGCAAATAGAGACCTGCGTGGCCACCATACATTCGCAAGCTATCACCAGCAACACTGGCAGCGCGGATCGCGTTATCCCAATATGGTAACGCCTCGATCTTGTATGAGGTAACGTTGCCGAGTTCTCGCGACAACTCGAGGACCAGTTCAACACCCAACTCGAAACCAACAGCAAATGGTGCGTCCTGAATCATCACATCGCAGTCGCCAGCAGCCGCTGACACTGCATGGTAATGACGACGGGCATCGTCGGCGCTCTGCCCTGGTACGCGTGATGGAGCCACCATCACCGCGTCTGCTCCCCTGGCGACAGCACCAGCCACCAATTTCACTGCGGCGTCTGTTGAGTCGGCGCTGCAACCAACCAGCAGCGGCATGCCGCCAGCTTCAGCTACGACAATCTCGGTGACCCGTTCTCGCTCCTCAGCTGTCAGCATGACACCTTCGCCGGAAAGTCCGAGGATTAGCATTCCGTCTGCGCCCTCGTCGCGCTCAAATGCGACAAGGCTACGCAATGACGCTTCATCAATCGCGCCATCGTGGGACATCGGCGTGACGATCGCCGGAATAACACCGGTCAAAGGTTTCACTCGTCACCTCCTGATGATATCGTCGCAGACTGATCGTCAGCTGTCACACCGGCAACGCCAGGCGGTTGAGGCACATCCCCACCCTCTCGACGTTCCCATCCAGTCGTAAACAACGGCAGGAAGTTCTGTACCTGATACGGATGCTTCTCGATCTCCTGCCAGTTCAAGTCGACTCCCAATCCCGGAACCTCGGGGATGAGAATTCGACCGTTCTCAACCGACACGGGCGGCGACACGATCTCCCGCTCCCAACCAACGTTGAACTCGTCAAACAACTCCTGGACGAGCAGGTTCGGCGTACAGGCTCCAATCTGAACGCACACAGCAGTGCACAATGGACCCTGAGCCTGGTGTGGAGCAACGACGGCGTAGTGGGCATCGGCCATTGCGCATACTTGTCGTGTTCGCCAGATTCCACCCATGTTGCACGGGTCTGGCTGGAGAATGTGGACGGCGTTGTGTGCCAAAAGTTCGGCGAACTGATGGGTACTCGTGAAGCTTTCCCCGGTGGCGACCGGTACGCTGACCCGACGTGCCACTTCTGCGGTTGCATCGATCTTCATGTGTTGCGTCGGTTCTTCGAACCATGTTGGTTCGTACTCGGCCAGCCGGTCCCCGACCCAGATTGCCTCCGCGACGCTGAATCGGCTGTGACCCTCGACCATGATCTGGACATCCGGCCCAACGGCATCCCGAACGGCTGCAACGATATCAAGTGAAAGTTTTCGTTCTTTGGGTGGCATGGCTCTCCATGCCGCCCCAAATGGGTCGAACTTCAACGCGGTATATCCCATTCCGACCACATCGCTAGCACGCTCAGCGAATGCGTCAGCGGTTCTTTCTCCCGTGTACCATCCGTTCGCGTACGCAGGTAACGATTCATGATACCGACCACCTAGCAAGTCATAGATGGGTCGACTGGTGGCTTTTCCGATGATGTCCCAACACGCAATCTCGATGGCGGCGACCGCATTCATGTGGATTTGGCCACCCTCGGAATACACATCCCGTGTCATTCGTTGGAAGATTGTCTCGACCTGAAATGGGTCCATCCCCTCGTATCGAGGAGCAAGTTCGTGGATTGCGGCTTCGACCGTCTTTGCAAATGCGTTGAGGGTCCCCTCGCCGACACCATATAAGCCAGGCTGGTCGGTATCGAGGCGGACGAAAAGCCAGTTTTTCCAAGGATTTCCAACAACGTATGTGGTCGCGCGGGTTATGCGCATTCTCGACTCCGTATTCCACCATCGCTGTCAACAATGGCTGTTCACTCAGTGCGGAACAGAATACGAGGTCAGTGATGGAGACACAAGGGGCCGCCTGAATCAGACGAATGTTTGGTCACGCTCGTTGACGGGCGTCAATGCAGAGTGTCACCTGGACGATCGACTGATTCCTCTTCACCCATCTCAGCATCGTGTATGACCGCTTCGAGCGCCAGAATCTCAACCTGAAGTTGATCGATTCTTCGGACCATTTTTTCACGATGCCAATCGTCTCGTCTGGCTTGCCGGTCGAGCAATTGTGCCAGCCCCTTTACGACCGTCAGTCGATTCTTGAGGTCGTGAATCTGCCTCTGGTTGATTGGTGGAATTCCATTGACATGATCGGGCATTACCTCGCACATACATCCTCATATACATTGGCCCGAGCGACCCAGATGCGGCGTTTGCGGTTGACCAACCGAAGTGCTCGTCGGACGGGATCACGCAGCCAACATGCCAACACAAATCCGTGTCGGGCAGACACCGTCGACATGATCTCCAGATAGTTGGATCGATGGCATCATGGGTGCGCTGTAGATTCTGTCGACGTCCGCTTGAATCGCTAGCGTCAACAACGGGTTCTTTACTATGCTTGCAAGGAGAGAATGTTCGTGTCTAAGCAGTTCAGTTATGTCAGCGGGGTAGATGCATTTGAAACGCTTCTCGAACAGTCACGAAACGAAACGGTCGTGCTGTTTAACCACGATCCCCATTGTCCGATCAGCGCGCGGGCGTTCGCGCAAATGCAACAAGTCGAAACTGACGTAAGCCTCGTCGATGTTTCTCGCGAAAAGGGATTGACGAAAGAGATTCAGGGTCGAACAGGCATCCGCCATGAATCCCCCCAGATCATCGTCCTGAAAGATGGCCAGACGACCTGGTCGGCTTCGCATTTCGAGATCACGGCAGATGCTGTCATGAACGCCACAGCTGATTCGAACTAGCAGGCGAACAAACACACCGGGCGCGTCGTTGTCAAAGCGCCCGGAGTGCTATTCATCAGTGACGATTTGGCAAATCAGTGGTCGGTCGACTCCTTGCCGGGATAAACCTTTTCCCCGGCTGCGATCGGAACCTTCAGCCAGTTCTCCATTGGTGGAATGGTGCAAACCCAGTTGTCGTTGTACTGGCAGTAAGGTCCGTACGCGTAATTGAAATCCAGATTGAGCTTCCCGTCAGGGCGCTCCTGCGGATCAACCGTGCGACCAGCTCCATACGTTTCGGTGCCTGACGTCACGTCACGGAACGGAGCAATCAAGCGCCCTCGTTCAGGCTCACGGTACACCGTCAACGTCGCTGATTCTCCATCTACGACAAACGAGACTCGTCCGAACGGAACGTACTGTTTCGTTGTCCCAGTTGTCGTAGGCAGATCAACTGGTTCAGCCGGTACATTCTTGTCGACGTCAACGACAAAGGCAAGCGCGGGATTCTCATCGAAATAGTCGAGCGGAACAAAATTTTGCCGCTGACTATCTGTCAGTGGAGATTGATCGCTCGTTCGCATGAATTCATCGCGGCGTTGCCGGTAGCCAGTCAGTCGAGATGGCCTGGTGGTCGTCATTCCCTCACTCCTTCCGGGGTATCAACAATCGCCCTAATATACCCCCTCTGGGTATTACAACGACTGGAACCGACGAGTATTCCTGTGCGAACGATCGTCTAGTCGATTGACTTGTCCGGCTCACCTTCGAGGCGCAGCCACGAGAGAATGCGTGTTCGAACGCCATCTGGCTCTTCGTTCGCGAGTTGACGCTTGATCGTTGACCAGCCGCCGCGATCGGTTTCGTACACCGACTGCCAACCGTGCGTTCGGAAGAAGGCGGCCCGCTCGCCGTTCTGAACGAGGAACCAGTCATAGATCAGCGCTGGCTCAAGCGAAGCACCGTGAAGATACAGTGGGTGGTACTTCCCGTCGACCGGCTGATTATCGACGAAAATCTCCCGAGCGGCGATCGTGCCGGGGTGATTGACGATCATCTCAGTTACCGTCGAGTAGAGCACCGGGTAATTCGTCTGGCGATCCTTCCAGCGCTTGCCGAGGTCGGGTTTCGGCAACGCACGAGGAGGAAACAGCGCGACCACTTCTGCGAGCGCTCTCTCGGGATCCTCACGTAGCATCGTTCCAAGCGCGAGCCTGGTTTCGCCGGACGCTCGGGTAATGATCGGCGCATCTTCGCCTGTAAGCATGATCATTCCGAACCGATTGGCAGATTCGGCTTTGAACTCATCGGCCGTCGTCTTTCGCGTGATCAGGAACCGATCCCAACCGCTGTCCGGACTGAACACCGGCAGAACATCGATGCCGGAGTCTGCAAAACGCGCGTTGACGATCGCGTTCGCGACAATCCAACCAAGCGCGTACGCCACTCGGTCCGGCGTTGCGAGGTACGCGTCAGAATCCGGCATGTCATTGCTAAATGGGACTGGAGAGAGTCCTTCGTGGTTCTCGATTGCACGCTGGACCAACTCACGGACATTCATCAATTCGGCACCTCTGCTAGAAGCGAATGCATTTACAACCTATTGACTGTAGCAGAGTGAGTCGCATTGCTGCACGTTATCCTCGATACCAGGCAGGCTGCTAAGATAATCAGTGGAACATGTGTGAATACGTAAGTGAGAGTAAATGTCTGACGGAGATCGAGGACAGCGCGTCCTCGGAATGTATCAGGGCTGGGTCGTCGTCATATCCGTAATGTTGACGCTGGCGATTGCCTCGGGCGGCAGATTTCTATTCGGCGTCGTCCTGATCCCCGTCACGGAAGAGTTCGGCTGGAGCCGGGCCGAGATGGCGCTGGCAGTCACGATCAGCGTGATCGCGCTCTCACTGCTCCAGCCGATGATCGGCCTTCTTGTTGACCGCTTCGGATCAAGACCAGTCCTAATCGCAGGTGTGATTACGACGGCGGTCGCGATGGTCCCAATGACGATGGCGACCAGCCTTTGGCAGATCTACGTATTCTATGGACTGTTAGCTGCATTCGGCTTTGCAGCTACATCACCTGTCAACACAACCGCGCTGGTCAACGGCTGGTTCGAGAAAAAGCGCGGTCTGGCCCTGTCGATGGCGACTGCCGGTTCAGCGTATGGTCAACTGCTCATCGTGCCAATCGCGACCGTGATTATGGTTACTTGGGGGTGGCGAGCCAGCTACTATGCAATTACCGTCGCGCTCGTCGTGTTCATTCTCCCATTAGTCATATTCTTCGTTCGAGACTCACCTGCAAGAACAGCCGTCCGCGAATCGCGACGTGCTGGAGTCGTGGACGGTCCACAGGTCAGCCTCTCACAGGCGATTCGAACGGCAGCCTACTGGCAGCTCTCATTTGGAATGTTCGTTTGCGGCGTCACAATGGGATTCACCTCGGTCCACATGATTCCCTACCTGACCGATATGCCAGAGCACTCAACGCACACGATGCAGACGACGGCGTCGTTCGCAATGTCAGTCGTCGGTGGTGCCAGCATCGTCGGGTCATTGATCCTCGGCTATTACTCCGACCGGAAGGGACATCGACAGATCCTCTCGCTCACCTACTTTCTGCGGGGTCTGTCGTTTCTCGTTCTTCTTGCGGTCGGTTCTTACATTCCAGGCATTTTCATCGCCGCGATCATCCTCGGCGTTTCGTGGACATCAACAACGCCGCTAGGTGCTGCTATCGCAGCAGACATTTTCGGGCGAGCTTCGATGGGAACGATTTTCGGCTTCATCTTCACAGCAATGAACGTCGGCTCAGGTGTCGGTGCGTTCGTTGCTGGACTCGACCAGGATATTACCGGCAACTATCAGGCGGCGTTGATCGCCAACGTTGCACTCGGGTTCCTGGCTGCGATTGCGACATGGTCGATCAAGGTTCGACCGTTCGAGCTTCCGCAACCGGCACGGTCGCGCGATCGCACAGAGCCCGCATTGTCACGAAGCGTCGGGGACTAGCATCTAATTGCCGCGTCCCTGTTCCTCGACTACTTCCAGGTTCCCTCCCGAGCGCAGACGTTACTGCGCCGGGACCGTCGTGATTTGTTCACGCCGCCGCTCATACCATGACATCAGCGGCGTGACTGAGATTCCGTGAACGATGACCGACGCAGCAATAACACTGAGCGTCATCGTCGTCAGTTCCTCGGCGTAGAGAAACGGCAGCCCATGTTCGATCGCGTATGTCAGGTAATAAATCGAACCAACGCCCCGTACGCCGAACCAGGAAATCAGACGGCGTTCGCTGACTGGCATTCCGCTTCCAAGCAGCGCAATCGTGACCGAGATTGGCCTGATGACCAGCATCAGCAATGGAACAAACCAGATCGCCTCCGCGTGCAGGTACCGCGTTGACAGCATCGCACCGACGAGAAGAACAACGATTGTCGTACCGATACGTTCGATCTGTTCGTTAAAGCGGAGCACAGCTGCGGTCATATAGGCCGGAGCTTTTTCTGGATGACTCGCGTCCTCATGATCGCCATCTTCGATTGATGATGGTATTTGTACATCCTTCGGCTCAGAGTCACCGTTCGATCGCGCTTCGAGCCGCCGGAACGCTAACCCTGCGGCAAAGACGGCGAGGAACCCATAGGAGTGCGCGTAG
>JBGSWU010000054.1:0-9403 GCA_041751795.1 Thermomicrobiales bacterium | reverse complement strand
CGACCCGGGCGAATTGCCCGGGTCAGCGATGATCACGTTTACATTGCCTGTCGCAGGCTCAGTACTCGTGTCGCTTTCCCGGTGCGGTCGCGATGGCAACGCGATGGCGAGTCGCGAGCCCAACGGCGATACCGTGGTGACGATGTTGATTCACGTTGTCCTCCTTTCCGCGCTTGTTGTGGCGGTCCATCCGATTATCGTTGTGCGCATTGGTCGCCAAGGCGTACTTCTGGCACTCCATACATGGTAGTCCTGCGTACGTATAACTGAAACTGCCGGGTGGTACAGAATCGACTGTCCGGCTGGACAGGTGATCGACTACTTGCTGACGGCGGCGCGTAGCGTGGTCGAGTTGTCGGCAATCAGCGCGCGAAACGAGTCGAGCGTGTCGAGGACGGCGAGGAGATCGTCACCGTCGAAGTAGCGGACACCATCGGCCAATTCGCCGCACTGATCGAGCAGGCTGGCAAGTTCCTCGCGGGTTTTTCGTTCCAGATCCGTGAACATTTGACGTGGTCCCTTTCGTTGGATTCTGGCGTTCAGTCGCCAACGAGTGAGCATACACCCGAATGTTGTTCGCGGGTGGCGAGTGAGTGATAGAGTGTCCGTACACATTGACGCGCAGGCGGGGTATCATGATGCTGGACTATGCTGATGGCCCGCTGGGCTTGCGTCGTAACATGACGTAACGTAACGAGATAACGCATGGAAGCGTTATTGCGTGACGTAGAGTTCAAACGCGTCGCTCTGGAAACGGTGCCTGGGTCGCCTTGGCCAGTGTGAAGCGCGCAAATTCGTTAGCGCCTTCTCAGGAGGAGTCTTGGCCCTGTCTCATCCACATACGCTCGCTGGACGTTATGAGGTACGCGAGTCAATTGGCGAGGGGAATTTCTCCGTCACCTACCGAGCGACTGATAAGGTGCTCGGTCGTGATGTCGCGATCAAGATCCTGCGCGAGCAGTATGTCCAACACGCAGGGTTCACGACGCGCTTCGAGAATGAGGCGCGTGCTGCGGCGCTGATCAGCCATCCGAACGTCATCCAGGTCTTCGACTACGGTCGCGAGGATGATATTGCGTTCATCGTTATGCAGTATGTGCCGGGCGCGAGCCTGAAGGACTACATTCGCGACCACGCTCCGCTCTCGACCGATGAGTCGATTGAGTTCACCCGGCAGATTCTTGAGGGACTGGCGGCGATTCACGACGCAGGAATTATCCACCGCGATATCAAGCCGCAGAACGTCCTGATGACCGACCAGCGAAACCTCAAGTTGACCGATTTCGGGATTGCGCGGCTTCAATCGGCGGCGGCGGGGTTGACGGAATCGGGGACGGCGCTCGGAACGGCGGCCTATATGGCTCCGGAGCAGGCGTCGGGCCAGCAGCTTGGCCGCGAAACGGACCTGTACGCGGTTGGTGTCATCCTTTATGAGATGACAACTGGTCGCCTGCCATTCCCAGGCGACAACCCGGTCCAGGTGATGTACCAGCACGTCAATGAAGATCCTCCAGCACCACGATCGATCAACGGCAACATCCCAGTGACCGTTGAAACGTTCATTATGCGCGCGATGTCGAAAGATCCTGAGGCGCGGTTTCCGAGCGCACGTGCGATGCGCGACGCTCTGGTATCACCGGGTTCGGCGACGGGGTCGCGGCGACGGCCACCAGTCGTTGACCCGACTGGCGATACGGCTGTGACGACGACCGTCGCGGCAGGTGCGCCACCGCGCATTCCACCACGCGTTCCGCCAACGCAGGGATACGCCATTGACGATCGACGCCGGCGACCGATTGGGATCATCCTTGCACTGGCGGCGCTGATGCTGGTTCTGCTGCTGGTTGCTGCGATCGCGCTCGCCGGTGGTGGAGATGACGACGATCCGACAATTGGCTCTGGTGCTGATGTGACCGAAACGGCCGAGCCGACGCCCACCGAAACTGCCGAGCCGACGCCCACCGAAACTGCCGAGCCAACGGAGACACCGGAGCCAACGCCGGAACCGTCGGCGACACCGACCGTTCAGCCGACTCAAACGCCTGAGCCATCGCCAACACCTGAGCCGACGGTGACACCAACGCCGGAACCACCGCCACCCACGGAAACGCCGGTTCCACCGACGCCGACGCGGGAACCGCCACCACCACCGCCAAACGTCGTGTTCAACCAGCCGATTCCGTTGTCAGCGATCCCGTATCCGATCCAGAACGGCTTCGATGAGTCGATGAATGCGAGTGATTTCGAAGGTGCGTACCGTCGGCCGGACGGTGTCCTGTATGGGCTTCCGGCTGTACATCTCTACGGTCAGGGAAGTGATGCCGACACGGCAACGGCAGGCTTTAACGCCGACGAGTCTGCCGATGACTACATCGTGATCGTCATCACCGGGATGGATGACGAACTCTCGTCGAAGGTTCCGATTCGGATCTCACTGAACGGGAATACCGTTTGGGAAGGGAACAGTCCGTTCGGTAACGAGGACTGGACCGACGTCGCCTGGGTCGTTCAGAATCTCGGGTGGTTGTCCGATGGCGGCAACACGCTGTCCGTGACAAATCTCGGTGGGAACGGCGAAGTCGGCGCACCGCCGTGGGTGCTGTTGACGAGTGCGACGGTGTTCTACGACTGACGATTCCTGAGAACCACCTTGGTGCACACACGTTTCAGGGGTCCGGCGCAAAGCCGGACCCTTGTGTTTCGATGTCTGATATCCGATCCGTTCTGGCAATTAGGTGCAAGTTCTTCACAATTGGGAACCACCAGCCGGTCTTTCACGTCATACGAAGCATCGGACCCATTCGCGGAGCGAGGGCTGAGAGCGTCGATCGAAACGGTATCCGCAAACGTGGTCCATGTCAGGGTCATTGACATGCTCAGGTATTGTGGAACGTATAGATCACATCTGAATGAGCCAACGACGACGCCCTGGGACAATCGTCACGGTGAGTGCGACGACAGCATGTACACCGAGAAAGGCCTGGCATGTCATGGATATCTCGATGACGCGGCGGTTCGGGCTTGGAATTCTGGCAGCGGTGCTGCTAGTCGGCGTGAATGTTCTCCTGCCGGACAGGGCAATGGCGCAGTCCGTGTCGATCGATCCAGGAGCGGCGGCAGCCGGATCGACGGTGACGGCAAGCGGATTCGGCTGGTCATCGGGTATCAGCGTACGGGTCGAATGGCCAGATGGCACGCTGCTCGCTGATGCCGACGTGGATGAAAGCGGCAACTTCGACGTGGAACTGACGATTCCGGCAACGGCGACACCAGGTGGGTATGCCGTCCGGTTTGTTGGCTATCTGCCGCCGTATGTTCCGGGCTGCACGGTCAACGTCGTTGAGGTCACGTTCACGGTGTTAACGGCTGGAGCGACAGCGACAGCCACCCCGACCGCAGCAGCCACGGCAACGGCGGCGGCAACAGGGACGGTGAACCCAACGGTCATCGCGACCCAGTGTGCGACGGCGACTGGAACCGCAGTGACCGAGACTCCGACGGCGACGGAAACCGCAGAGGTCACGGAGACCGCCGGGACGGCAACTGGCACGTCCACCGTCGTCACGACGGAAACGCCAAGCGTCACCGCGACCTTTACTCCGACGATGACGGCAACAGCAACAGCAACAGCAACGAAAACGCCGACAGCGACTCCGCCGCGAACACCGACCGCAACGGCAACGTGGACGCCAACGAAGGTTGGGTTCCCCCGAACAGGGTCGGCAGGTCTGCTCGATGAAGACAACGATGGCACCAGCGGGAGATCTGGAAGCCTGATCGTTGGAATCGTCGTGCTGGGGGCAGGTCTGGCGTCGGCTGGGGTGATCGTGCTTCGGCGAAGAATGGTGTAGGCATTCCGAACCTGGTTGCGTACGCCGACGGGGCGTCAGGCGATGGCGCTCCGTCGGCTATTTGTGGCTGCGATTCAGGATGACAGGGGAAGGGTGATGTCCTTCGCTGCCGGATCAAACTACGACGTCGAAGTTGGCGCGTGTTGAGGGGATACTCGCCTGGTTTTCTTCGGTGGCAGGAATGGACTGCACAGGGGAGGTCCTTCGCTGCGGCTCAGGACGACAGGGGTGGGTCGGCAGGAGCGGATTCCGGGACGCTTACGGCATCTGGCGCGTGGCCTGAACGATCAGGCGCTGGCTGTACGAGCTGGACGATCGATCGAAGCTTCCGGTGCAGGTGATGACGGTCATGGTTTCGACGACAGTCGGGGCGATGACGTCGTTGGCTGGGTCGTTCGCATTCTGGGTCGCGATGCGGGTGACCTTGTAGCGCAGGATTCGTCCGTCGATCGAGTGGTATTCCATGATGTCGCCGATGCGAACGTGTCGCAGATTCCAGAACGCTGCCCGACCGACGCGAATGTGATCGACGTGACCGGCGAAGACGGTGTTTCCGGACGTACCGGGAGCAGCGGTAAAGTCGTACCACGCGACCTGCATCGGGTCGTCCGGCACCTCCATGACAAGGTTGGAGTCAACTCCTTGTGTCTGGACGACGGCCCGGATACCGACGGAGGGGATGACGAAGCGGTTGGCGATTGGCTCCGGTGTCGAAGTCGGAGTTGGCGGCACGGTTGTCGGCGTGAGTGTTGCGGTTGGGTCAGGAACTGAGGTCGGAACGTTGGGCAGCGGTGTGTCGGTGGGCGTGTAGGTAGAGGTTCGTGTGGGTGTCACGCTGGGTTGAATCGTCGCGGGCGGTGAAGGCATAGCCAACCGTAGACTCCCGAGGGTTTGCGGATCGCGTTCACTCGGCCCACGAATCACGCCTGGCTGGACCTTGCTGTCCGCGTCGAGACTGTTGCTGGCAAGGAGAAGCGTTGGCAGCAGGAAAGCGGCTGCGATGACGACGCGTCGGATGGTCACGGTGCTGCGGCTGTAACGCACCCATTCACTCCGTTTGTGCGATGTGTCGAAACGTGGGCGACGAGGGCCGCGTCGTACGCGGCTCGGCGATCCAAAGCCGGGAATGCCATTGATCCGGTTCCACCGAGATGCTGGATCGCCAAACGCCCTTAGACATTATGACGTATGGATGATTTGACAGGTTCCATCGCGGTCTGTTAGATTGCTCCCAATGTGGCGATGACGGTGAGTAGTAGTGGCCTGACCTTCGCAGCGAACCGGGGATTGGTGGAAGCCCGGTGGCGGCAAGGCTGTGAACTCGCACCTGAGCCGTTCAGTCGATACGCAACATGCGTGAGGTTGAACCGGGTTCCGCCCGTTATAGCGATGTTGAGTGGGTTAACCGCCCCCTTCCCCTTCTCCGGCTCGGAGAAAGGGAACACGAGGGAGTAGGTTGGTCAATCAGGGTGGTACCGCGGGTGATCCCGTCCCTATGCAGGGGCGGGTTTTTTGTTGTCCTGATTCTGGTGGGCTGAGGTGTGGTTCCGGTGATGGGTATGGTGAAGCAACATGGATTCAGAATGTCACCGGGGCAGCGACGATCGTCGCGGGGAATGCTGCTGCTTAGTCTGCCCCGATTCGGGGCCAAGCGCGGCATGAACATCTGGACGGTATGACGATTCAACGCAAACACCCGGAGGCTGACAATGAGTGACAGAGTACTGGTATTCGATACGACGCTGCGCGATGGCGAGCAATCGCCCGGTGCGACGATGACGACCCCTGAAAAGATCGAAGTTGCCCGCCAACTGGCGCGGCTGGGTGTGGACATCATCGAAGCCGGGTATCCGGCGGCATCACCTGGTGACCTCGAAGCAGTGCAGATGATCGGGCGTGAGGTGAAGGGAGTCGTCGTTGCCGGGCTGGCGCGGGTGCACCTGGGAGATATCGACGCTGCCTGGGAGGGCGTGCGCTACTCGGAGAATCCGAGGATTCACACTTTCGTAAATGCATCGCCGATTCAGATTCAGTACCAGCTTCGCAAGACACCGGAAGAAGTGCTGGAAATGGCGCGGGCAGCAGTCAGGCGCTGCAAGGGGTATCTCTCCGACGTGCAGTTTTCGGCGATGGACGCAACACGGGCCGACTGGGACTACCTCGTCCGGCTGTTCGGCATCGCGATCGAAGAGGGCGCGACGACGCTTAACGTGCCAGATACGGTCGGATACACGACACCGGAGGAGTATACGAGCCTGATCGAGTATTTGAAGGCGAATACGCCGGGGATAGAGAACGTCGTCATCTCCGTTCATTGCCACGATGACCTCGGGATGTCGACGGCCAATACGCTGGCGGCGATCAAGGCTGGCGCGCGGCAGGTTGAGGTGACTGTCAACGGTCTGGGCGAGCGAGCAGGGAACACTGCCCTCGAAGAGGTCGTGATGGCGCTGCGAACACGGCGTGATTACTACAACGGCGTCGATACGCGGATCAACGCCGAGGAGATCGTGCCGTCGAGCCGGATCGTCAGCCGGGCGTCGAGCATCCCGGTTCAGCCGAATAAGGCGATCGTCGGTGCGAACGCTTTCGCGCATGAGTCGGGCATCCACCAGGATGGCGTCATCAAACACCCGGGAACGTACGAAATCATGACGCCGGAGTCGGTCGGCTGGGGCCAGACGAAGCTGGTGATGGGCAAGCACTCAGGGCGCGCCGGGTTCCGGCAGCGGCTCAACGACCTGGGGTACGAGGTTGACGCGGAACGACTGCAGGCGCTGTATATTCGCTTCATTGCACTGACAGACCGCAAGAAGACCGTCAGCGACGCCGACATCATTGCGATTGTCGAGGAAGACCTTCAACATGCGGGGCCAGAGCCGTTCAACCTGATCGCGTGGCGGGCGCACTCCGGTTCAGACAGTAAGGCTGAAGCGGCGGTGATGATCGATGTCAACGGTCGAGAGCAGGAGGCGACTGGCAGCGGGAACGGTCAGATCGACGCGCTGTATTCAGCTATCGATTCCGTGATTCAGATCGAGAACGAACTGGTCGAGTACCGGATCGACGCGGTGACACCGGGCGAAGACGCACAAGGAGCGGTCGTCGTCAGGATCAAGGTCGACGGCACGATCTACGCCGGGCATGGTGTCGCGACCGACATCGTCGAGTCGAGCGTCCGCGCATATATGACGGCGCTGAACCGGGCGGCCGTCGCCGTACGGGCGCCGTTGAAGGCCGAAGCAGCAGTTTAACGAGGGGGCGGGATTCGGGACTTGGGATTCGGGGATATCAGGCAGAGATGCCCTGTCCACACACCCCGGATCCTGAGTCCCGAATCCCACAGAAAGGTTTGAGGAGAGAGATGGCTGGACTGACGATGACGGAAAAGATCCTGGCGAAAGGCGCCGGGAGGGACCGGGTAACGCCTGGTGAGATTGTCGAGGTGGCGGTTGATCTGGTGATGACGAACGACATCACCGCGCCACTGTCGATCGCAGAATTCAAGAAGACTGGACTGAAGAGCGTTTTTGACCCGCAGAAGGTTGTCTTCGTGCCGGACCACTTCGTGCCAGCCAAGGACATCAAGTCGGCTGAGCAGGCGAAGATCATGCGTGAATTCGCGCACGAACAGGGAACGCTGTATTTTGAAATTGGCCGGGCTGGGATCGAACACGTCGTCCTGCCGGAAAATGGACTGACAAACCCCGGCGACATCATCATCGGAGCAGACTCACACACCTGCACGTATGGCGCGTTCAACGCCTTCTCGACTGGCATGGGATCGACTGACATCGCCGCAGCGATGGCGATCGGGACGACCTGGGTACGGGTGCCGGACTCGATCAAGTTCGTCTACACCGGGACATTACCTGACGATATCGGTGGCAAGGACCTGATCCTGCACACGATCGGGTTGATCGGGGTCGACGGAGCGCTGAACTCGGTCATGGAATTCACCGGACCAGTCATCGATGCGCTGCCGCTGGACGACCGGATCGCGATGTGCAACATGGCGATCGAAGCGGGTGGCGACACCGGTATCTTCCCGTTCGACGACAAGACGAAGGCGTACGTCGACTCAGTAACGTCACGGCCCTACACGCCGTTCGCATCCGACTCGGATGCCCACTATGCGCGCGTCGTTGAGATTGACGTCACGAATCTGAGGCCAGTCGTCGCGCTACCGCACCTTCCGTCGAACACGAGGTTCGCGGACGAGGTCGACGACATGTCGATCCATCAGGTGGTGATCGGCAGTTGCACGAATGGCCGGTTGTCGGACCTGCGGATCGCCGCCGAGATTCTTCGTGGGCGACAGATTCATCCGGATGTCCGCTGCATCATCATCCCTGGCAGCCAGGAAGTTGCGAAGCAGGCTGGCCGCGAGGGATTGGTCGATATCTTCATGGATGCGGGCGCGATCTTTAGCACATCGACCTGTGGGCCGTGCCTCGGTGGATACATGGGCGTCCTCGCGAAGGGCGAGCGCTGCATCTCGACGACGAACCGGAATTTCCGAGGACGCATGGGACACCGCGAGGCGGAGATCATTCTGTGTGGACCGCAAACGGCCGCAGCGAGTGCGATCCTTGGTCGCGTCGGCGCGCCGTCGGGGCTGAAGTGAGGACTTCGGGGAACAGAAATCAGGAAACAAGGTCGTGAGCATGGCAACAGCACAGGCAGTCAAAACGACAGCAGGACCAGGCAGCAATGAAGCAGCGAAGTGGATCGCGAGCGAGCTCTATCGCTTCGTCGGACCGGCACGCACGGAACCGGAAACCGTCGTCGAGATGTATGAATGGGTCCGCGCCAGCGACCTGCACCAGCAGGAATGGGTACGGATGTCGGACGTGGCGCGGCTCTGGGCAGAGTTCCAGAGTGGTGAACGCGACAGCAACTGGATGATGCGAGCCTTCGGAGAGTCGTAGGTAAGGGAAACGGGAATCGGGATTCGGGATTCGGGCTATTGCGTGAAGAACCCGTTCCACGCACCCCGAATCCCGGCTCCCGTATCCCGATGAGTGGAGTGAGTGATGCAGTTTCGAGGCAGGGTCTGGAAGTTTGATGACGACATCGATACGGATGTCATCATCCCCGCGCGCTATCTGATGACGTTCGACGCGAAGGAACTCGCGGCGCACGTCATGGAGGATGTCGACCCGGAATTCGCTGGGAAGGTCCAGGAGGGCGACATCATCGTTGCCGGAAAGAACTTCGGCTGCGGTTCGTCCCGCGAACACGCACCGATCGCTATTCGTGGTGCGGGTGTCTCGGTCGTAATGGCGAAGTCGTACGCGCGGATATTCTACCGGAACGGGATCAACATCGGGTTGCCACTGGTCGAGTGTCCAGAGGCGGTCGATGAGGCCGAAGATGGTGACATCCTGGAAATCGACACGACGGAAGGATTCGTCGTCAACACGCGAACGGGCAACACCTACACCGCCAAGCAGCATGCACCGTTCGTCCAGGAGATCGTCAACGCCGGTGGATTGATGGCAGCGGTGGGTGAGCGGGTCCGTCAGCGCGAGCAAGCGGCCAGCGACGCA
>JBGSWU010000053.1:0-4392 GCA_041751795.1 Thermomicrobiales bacterium | reverse complement strand
AGCGACGGCGTCGATGACCCTCAGGAGTGGCAGGTTATAGATGCGGCAGGCGATCGCGACTCCTATGAACCCGCCGACGACCGCGCCATAGATCGCCAGTCCGCCTGACTGGAAGTCGAGGATCCTGCCGGGATCATTCAGGTACGTTCCCGCATCGTCCATGATGTGAAATAGACGTGCTCCGAGGACACCGCTGACAATCGCGATCAGGGCGACGTTGCCGTAATCGCGATCATCAATGCCCTTGCGTCGGAATTCCCTCGCGATAAACCAGACCGCGACGACGATCGCGATCATGATTGCCATCGAATACCATCGAAACTCGATCCCGAGCAACCTGAAGATCACTGGGTCGATGCTGATGTTGATACGCATGCATCTATGTCCTTTTGATCTGGAGTGTCCTCAGTTGGAGATCCAGTCCGCTCCGCGATTGTCGCTGCGATAAACGTTGCCGCGTTGATCGACAATTGCCACCCGATCGGGCCGGGCCGGACTCACGGCAACGGCGGCGACGAAGCCATCCGGCTCGATCGGCAGGTGCGTCCATTGACCATCAGTCTCGCGACGGAAGAGTCCAAGATTGGTTCCGGCGTAGAGCGTCTCATGAGCGTCCGGCGCGACCGTCAATGCGATGATGATCCCGCCTGGTCCGGGTTGTTCCTGCCAGGTCTTCCCGGCGTCCTGGCTGACGTTTACCTCACCGTTACGTGCAAGGTAGACGGTGTTGGGGTCATTCGGTGCGACCGCCATCGCGATCGGCTGAGTGTCTGCGCCCTTCGGAAGCGTTGCTGCGGACCATGTTGCGCCTCCATCGATGCTGGTAAAGAGTCCCAGCCCAGCCGGAATCGCATAAAGTCGATTCGGATCAGCCGGACTTCCGGAGAACGTGTGCAAATCCATGCTGGGAAGATTGCTGGTCTGTGGGTTCCACGTCTGACCGCCATCGATGCTCACCGAGAATCCATCGTGACCAGCAACATAGTGACGGGGCGAGTCAGCGAGCCCGATCACCTGCTGCATCACGTCGATACCACGGAGTGTTCCGTCGCGCCACGTCGAGCCTGCGTCGTTGCTCACGCTGATGCCACCGTGATGACCGAAGAAGATGGTGTCCGGGTCAGCGAGATCGAATGCCAGTGAGTGGATGTCGTCGGTTTGAAATCGATACAGCACCAGGTCATCGGTTGTGCTGGATCGACTGAACCACCAGCCACCCAGCGCAACCGCGAGCACCGCGATCAGGCCAGTGGCGATCAGGCCCCAGGACGGCGCTTGCCGCGATGGCGGATGCTGTTGCTTCGCCCTGGACGTATGACCTCGCTGCCTGGTGGCCGATCGTTGTGCTCGCGATCGCGTTCGGTTCATGCTATTGGCCGTACCATTCGGTTTGCCACTGCTTCATCTGGGCGATCTCGCCCTCCTGAGCCGTGATAATGGCATCGGTCAACTCCTGCAGTTCGGGTCGTTCGGTGGTCGTTTTGAGGGCTTGTGCCATCTCGATAGCAGACTCGTGATGCGGGATCATCATGTCGATGAACATCTTGTCGAAGTCCTCGGCGTCACGCATCATCTGCATGTCGGCGTCTGACATGTTCATGCCGGGCATGTCCGTCATGTCGGCCAGATCGCTGTCGCCCGCGTTGGCGTACCAGGCGTCGCGCCACTCACCCATCTGCTCGATCTCAGTCTCCTGCGCTTCGATGATCTCGCCGGCCAGCGTCCGGATTTCCTCTCGCTCGCTGAACTCAAGTGCCATCTCGGCCATCATGACGGCGCTTTGATGATGGACGATCATCGCGTCAATAAAGACGAGGTCGGGATCGACGCCGGCTTCCGGTGAACCACCCATCTGATGATCGCTACCCATCGTCGCCGTCGAGATTCCCCCGCCCGTCGTCGAGCCGTCGGGCGTTTGTTGGCTACCCGATTCATCGTCATCGCCGCAGGCTGCGATGACTAGCACCAACATCGATGCCAGCAACAGGATTCGAATTGTATTCACTGGGAATGTTCACCCTTCATGTTTCACGTTTTGATTGTGTATCGACATCGAAGTAGCCGATCCGGGTGTTCGGCTACTTCGAACTCACAACGTGAAGCGTTGAAGGATTGCCTGGCGCTCCGGACCGGGCGGTCGAGGAAGGATGCAGTCTGGCAAGGGGAGTGTTGACGGTTGCTCGACGTCAGAGGTAAACGCTCTACCGATTCCCATGAACGCGTCAGCGACCGGGACTTCAAATCTTTGCATCACGAAGGTCGGCGCAGAGCAATCGACGTCGTCGGTCGTCATGCTCGATTCCGACACGCTGCCATGCATTGCGCTCGATTCACCCATCGAGTGGTGCGGTGACGATCCCATTTCCGGACTGGTCACGAAGTGCAGCATGTGAATGAGCAGGATATGGACGATCACCAGCCAGGCAACGAACGCGACACGGCGCATCATGCTAATCGGCATTTGACTGGTGGAGTGTCGGCGAATCGAACCCGTCATGGCCGAAGCATGCCACCTGTGACTGCGACTCACAACCGTCGAACATCGTTTCGACCGGTCGATTCATCTGCCAACATCTGCGTCCAATTCGCCGATTGTTGGTTGCTTCTGCTGTCTCATCTGGCACCGTCTGGCATGAGGCCCGGACCGTTGGTTCCATAGGGCTGTCAGCCTGATGCACGTTGCCGCTGCCGCTCTCGTGGCCGTTATCGTGACCATCGCGGGCACCCAAGCTTGCGCTGTGTCCGAACGAAGACGTAACTGAACGGCCACGATACCAGTAAGCCGAGGAAGACGGTGTAGAAGATGATGCCGAACCAGAGGATCCATTCCTCGGTCGGCATCATTTGCGCCCGCAGCTCGATGAGCCCCATGCGCTCAATCGGTTGGGCACTGGCGTTCGACGCTGACGTCGAATTCTGGCACCTGTCGTGCCTCAGCCTCGGCAGCGGTTCTGGCGGGGCCATTTTCATCGATATCCTTGATTAGCCATTCCATCTCGAGGATCTCCCTCCGCTGTGCATCGCTGATCTCGACTGCCAGTTCGCACACCCGCACATCCGTGACGTCGAATCGCTCGGCCCGAGTGATAGCCATCGAGTGATGGGGAATCATCGAACTCATGAATGCGGTGTCCCCAACCAGGATCTGACTTCGGTCCAGGTAGACGCCGCCGACGAGCAGCAGAGCACTGACTGCGACGACCACGATGTTCAATCTGAGATTACGGTACATGTTGAGCATCCAGCCTAACATGACGAAACCCATTGTTCCGCCCATTGCCAGGGCCATGAAGGCCCGACTGGTGCTCCAGCTCAGATGGCTCCATTGCCAGGTGGCCATGTACATGACTGCGTACATGATGATCATCGACGTGAGGATCATCGCGCCGAAGCGGAGGTACATCTGAGGAATACCCTTGGATTCGTTGTGATGCTGACCGTCGTTTTCTGACTTATGGTTTGGTTCAGGTGTCATGTCAGACCTTCCTCTTCGTCGTCAACAGGTTACCGATCTCTACTCTTCAAGGTTCTAAATCGTGACGGAGGCACAGCGTCGATCAACGATCTGGTGCCGCCCTGGTTCTGCTGGGGCCATTACCCAGTAGCATCGGCCTGAACAACAGTTCCGGGTAATCAGTTCGGTAGGACGCTTCTCATAGGGGCCACCCGGCGCTTCGAGTGGCACCCTGCTCGTATGAGCGTCGAGACGGCCGCCGGCAGCGGCAAATCACCGTCATGACGTTGATATGCCGCAGGTGACATGAAGACCAGCAGCCGCACACGTCGCACACATCGCAGCGAGCGGTCCGCCGACGCAGTTACGAGCACGGAACGCGGTAGTCCCGAATTCGCAGCCGGCGATGCCTGCTACAGCCGGAATTGTTGAATCGCGACCAGGAGATCAAGGTCCAGGACGGACGGACGGTCGTCGTTTTGGAGCGATCCGCCTGTCGAGACATCCATCGGAATTTCGACAGATGTTGCGAACGACGCGTCAATGCACTGAAGAATGGACGATATTCCGTTGGCGATCCACTGTGGAGCAGGACAGTGTTGTCGACTGGCATGGGTCACTGTCGGTGACGTGGCAGGCAGCATCGCAACGTGTGCTGAGTTCAACTGAGATGAAGGTTGCTGATCGCCCTCGGTGCCAATGTGCGTGGATCGGGGATCGGCGAAATGCGCAACATGCACGAGCGAGAATACGATGCCAACGACGAGGGCACTCGCCAGTATGATCCAGTACCTGGATGTCTCATGACCTTGTGGGCGCATCGAGGCGCGTGTCCAATCGCCAATAACCGTAAAGGAACGTAGTGGTTTTCCCCTTGCTCGGAAAGCAATTGGTCGCCGGCCCCGAGGCGACTCGTACGGAGGGAAGACCTCTGTTCA
>JBGSWU010000052.1:0-17048 GCA_041751795.1 Thermomicrobiales bacterium | reverse complement strand
GGATCGCGAAGTTGATGCCGGCCGTGTGGAGGATCTTCGCCAGCGCGCGCGTCGTCTGCTGGTTACGCGAGTCGAACGAGCCGATGCAGCCGACGAAGAAGAGCACTTCGACCTCTTGTTCAGCCGCCGCCTTCTCGGCCATGACCGGCACCTCGAAGTCGAGCCGTTTCGTCCAGTCGGCGCGCTGGTCGGGCGGGAAGGCGTAGGGCGAGCCGAAGCGCTCGAAGTTGTTGAACACCGGCCCAAGTTCGTCCGGGAACTCAGCCTGCTCCAGGACGAGGTTACGCCGCATGCCGACGATGAGCGGTACGTGCTCGATGTACACCGGGCAATGCTCCATACACGCGCCGCAAGTCGTGCAGTCCCAGATTTCAGCGGGCGTCACGACGCCACCGAGCAGGTCGCGCTCGTGACCAAAGCCCCAGCGGTAGCGGGCCGAGTTCTCGCCCTCGCCAACCTCGCCGGAGAAGATACCGCCGTGGTCGGCGGCGTAGCCAGCAATTTCCAGGACAAGGTCACGCGGACGGAGCGGCTTATCGGTTTGGAACGTCGGGCAGTACTCCAGGCAGCGCCCGCAATGCATGCAGGCGTCGACGTTCATCAACTGCGCCCAGGTGAAATCCTCCAGCTTGGCGATGCCGAACGTCTCGGCTTCTTCGAGATTCGCGACCGGCGTGATTTCGCCAATTGGCTTGAGACGCCGGAAGAAGACGTTGGCCAGTGACGTGAATGCATGGACCATCTTGGAATATGCGATGTAGCCAATGAAGACGAACGTCGTCAGGAAGTGTCCCCACCAGTTGATGAGGTGCATCGTTTCCAGCGAGTCGGGCGACAATCCACGCAGCGCCACCGCCATTGGGTAGGAGACATACGACCAGCGTGCCCACGGGTCCTGC
Source organism: Thermomicrobiales bacterium (assembly GCA_041751795.1). Lineage (GTDB taxonomy): Bacteria > Chloroflexota > Chloroflexia > Thermomicrobiales > CFX8 > JBBECJ01. Next base: position 16,149 of record JBGSWU010000052.1, on the reverse strand, counting down.
TCGACCGCCAGCCGAAGCGCCTGAACGACGAACCCCTGAACGCTGAGAACCAGCAGCAGCGTCAGGAGAATGACATCATCTGCGGCGGTTTCCTGAATCGCTGGCCGCATCACGTAGCGCCGGTAAAACGACATCAGGACACCGACGATCAGCATCAGGCCGCCGGTGTTCACGACCAGTTTGTATCCAAGGTAGAAGGTGCCGTGGTAGAACGACGTACCGAGCAACGGAACGGCGATATCGTCTTCGATCGCAACGATGATCGTGCCGATTAGCAGGATAACGAACCCGCCGAAAATATTGGCGTGCATGATTCCGGCGTAGAGCTTGTTGCGCCGGACGATCCGACCATGAAAGACACTCTTAAACAGCGCCGACTTCAGCCGCGTGCCCCAGTCGCCGAACCGATCCTCTGGCAATCCCAGTCGCCAGGTCCGCACCCGCCGAGCCAACCCGAACGCGATAAACACGAACGGCAGCACCATCAGGACATTGAGCGCGATCCGCGAGAAGCTACCGATGTTCCAGAGGATCTCACGCGTTTCCATGGAACCCCCTGAGTGTGAGATCCGGGATTCGGGATTCGGGATTCGGGGTCAGGTAGCGCCGTTCGCTGCCAAATGACCGTGCGATCGACGAAGGGAGGAAGACGTTCGACGCCCCCGATTCCCGGTTCCCGAGTCCCCCTGCCATCACCCCTCCACGTTCGCTTCAGCGACCTCAGCAGCCGACGCACCTTGTTCACCTGGTTCATCGTTCGAGGCATCATAGATGCGCCAGAGGCTCGCGATTCCGGCGACGATGACCGCAATTCCCATTGCGAGGATGATCAAGGTACCGAGCACGAGCGTCACGCCGCTCCGATCACCGCCTTCATTGAAGACGCCTGCCAAGGCCATTCCCAAAACAATGAGCACGGGCAGAATCGCCAGCCATCCCGCCGCGATCCCAAGGACCGCTCGCCAGTCACGGACCCAGCCGGGAACGCGGAACTTCCGTGGATCGGCAAGTCCGGCCTCGATGCCGATGCCGAACCCACCGCCGCTGATCAACGCTGCCCCGAAAATACGCAAGGCATGGACATCGCCGAGTTCCGAGATCAGCACCAGAATGACGCCAACGACGACCGACCCGATCGAGATCGGCAACATCTGAGCAAGCAGCGGGCGGAGACGTTCCATCACCCTCGGTCACCCTGATTCGGGAAAGCGTCGTCCTGACGGTCGATCATCCCTGCTGCAGCCGCTCGGTCAATTTCGGAACGACGGTATTGACATCGCCGACGATGCCGAGGTCAGCGAACTCGAAGATCGGCGCGTCGGGGTCCTTATTGATTGCGACGATGTACTTGCTTCCCTTCATCCCGGCGATGTGCTGGATCGCGCCAGATATACCGCAGGCAACGTAGAGGGTTGGCTTCACCGTCTTGCCGGTTTGCCCGACCTGATGGGAATACGGCACCCAACCAGCATCGACAATCGCACGCGTCGCTCCGGGCGCGCCACCGAGCGCCTTCGCAAGATTCTCAACCATGCTGTAGTTTTCAGGCTTGCCGAGACCACGGCCACCCGAGACAATGATGCCCGCATCTTCGAGATTGGGGCCCTCGCTGGCCTGCTCGACCGATTCGATCACCCGAGTCCGCAGCGTCGATTCGTCGATCGCTATACCAACTGGCCGAACGTCGGCAGTTCCACCGACCTCTTCAGCCGCGAACGACTTGGGCCGCAACTGGACGAGATGTGGCCCATCGCCGTCGAGTGTCACGGTGCCGGTCGTCTCTGCGCCCCAGGGAGCCGTGACACGGATCTCGTCACCGTCGTACCGGACATCCGTCGCGTTGGCGATCACGCCGAGACCCAGCCGACCCATCAGCCGCGACAGCACGTCACGAGCATCGGAGGTGCTGGAAAACAGGATCAGGTCCGGCTTGTCCGCCTCGATCATTGCCGCCAGCGTCGCGACCTGCGGCTCGGTCAGATACTCGGCGTACCGCGCGTCGTCACCGTAATGGATGACCGACGCACCGTGCTTACCGATCGTTTCCAGCGCTCCCGCGCCAGCCGGATGAAGGACAACCGCCTCGGCGTTGCCCAGTCCCCGTGCTGCCGTGAAGAGTTCCAGCGACTGCCGATGCGGCGCATCAGCGCTGATCTCGGTCCAGACCCATACGTTCTTTGACATCAATATCTCCCTGTGGTCGGGAATCGGGACTCGGGTTCCGGGGGCGTTGGAGTGAACATGACCCTTCAACCGACCCGGTTCCCGAACCCCGTTTCCCGTCCTTACGCGACTTGAATCTTCTTCAGGAACGCAACGATCTGCTCGACGCTATCTCCACCATCATCGGTGATCGTCTGGCCCTGCTTTTCTTCGCGCAGCAGTTCCACGCTCAGCACGCGCTCCTTTGCTCCCGTTTCGCCGACAGTTGCCGCGTCCAGGCCGAGGTCACCGGTGCTTTTTGCGTCGATCGTCTTCTTCTTCGCCTGCATCAGCCCCTTGAAACTGGGATAGCGCGGTTCCGCGACACTGGCAGTGACGGTAACAAGCGCCGGAAGTGCCGCCTGGATTGTCTGATAGCCCGTCTCGGTTGATCGCTGGACGGTAACGGTGCCGTCCGCCACCTCGAAGGTGCGCGCAAAAGTTACCTGCGGCAGGCCAAGCAGTTCGGCCAATGCGCCAGGTACCATGCCGGAGTATGCGTCGGTGCTTTCAACGGCACAGACGACGAGATCGGGGCTTTCGTTCTGGATTGCAGCGGCCAACGCTCGAGCCGTCCCAAGCGCGTCGGACCCGGCCAGCGCGTCGTCAACGATGTGAATCGCCCGTTCCGCGCCCATCGCCATCGCGCGCCGAAGGGCATCCTCGGCCTGAGCTGGACCCATCGTGATGGCGACAACCTCGCCGCCCTGGGCTTCGACGGTCTTTAAAGCGACTTCCAGCCCGAACTCATCGGATGGATCGAGAATCGACGACGAGGGATTACGGACGAGCCGCTTCGTGTTCGGATCCACCGTCATCGGAAGATTCGGGTCCGGGACATGCTTCACGCATACAACGATCTTCATATGGAAAGTACGGTTCCTTTCGTAGCGGTTCGTTTCCCGCGGGCCGCTTCTCGTGCATAGATGGTACATCGCAATAACCCCGCCGCCTCGGGATGCGATGAGATGATAGGAGAGGTTATCAGGCTTGGCAATCGTCTCCGCAGCACGAAAGTCAGACACGCCACAGAGCCGGGCAGTGTTGCCCGGCTCCGGCGTCGCGTTCGTGGAAACTATTCCCCGTACTGGATCGTTTCGTCGGGATCCGCCCAGGTTGCCCCGATGTGGAACTGGTCAAGTGGTCGGGCGGCACTGATGTAGAGCGAGAAGTCGAAGTCGGTATTGACGCCCGGTGCAATCGAGAACTGATAGCTGATGCTATCGCCCGGTTCGAACAGTTGACCTGTCGATCCCGCAATCCAGGTATTGGAGTTGCTGGCCTTGTAGCGGATGCCTGCATACCGACCTTGGAAGGCAAGCGGATAGTCGCTGTGGTCCTCGAAACAGTAGGAGACTTTCCCGAAGAAGTACTCCTTGCTGTCCACGCCTCCTTGCAGCTTCCGCCGGATCGTGCCATCGGCTGGTCCGTTGTCGTCCCACCAGTGATTCGGCATTGTGCTCGGCCCGTCGGCTTCACTAAGGAAGACGAACGGGTAGCCGAAGTCTTCTACGTCGTCCGAGAATGACCCAAACGGTTCAGATCCGACCATGCAGGTGAACGCCTGAGGGTTGGTCGGATTTGCCAGTGGCATAAATCGCCCCCAGCCCTGATCGCCAAGGGACGCTCGTCCGTAGAGTCTGGTCAACTCAGCCGGAATGCGCATTCCCGGTGAGGAGAGTGCGTTGAACACCTCCAGCGCATTCGCATGTCGCAGCCGCGGGATGGCATCGACGCCGCGATATCCTGCCCTTACGCTCTCGGCGATACCGATGCCGCCGATCTGACCCTTCGGCAGACCGACTTCGTAAAACTGTAATGTCGATCCTTCCATCTTCAACGTTGCGAACGGCTTGCCCGCCAGTGCGCCGGGTGTCGTCGAGTCAGGTTCTTGGATGAACGCAGCAGGCGTGCTCGCAGAGACTCCGACTGTCGTTAATAGCAGCAACCCAGCCAACATCACGAGAGCGAGCCGGTTCCGAAAGTACTGTGTCACGCGTCGGCGTTGCATGAAGTGCTCCAGTCTATGTTCCGGCATCGTTGCCGGTCAACGCGTCATGTTATTGAGCGTAGATTGACCAAGCGCACACAACAGCCAACGAACAGTCAGGCAATCTGTTAACTGGATTACTCCTGCTGCCCACAGGAGATTGCCATCAGTCGTGTTCGAACGTCCCGAAGATCCTCGTCGCAGCGTCGTCAAAGATCGCGCCGCAATCGCGCCAGAATGCACGACGGCTGACACCGCAGGCCGCAATAACATCACGATGATCGTAGGCAACAATCAGACAGGTGGCGCGAAATATCACCCGCCAGGCGGCTCGAATCGTGAACCTTGCAGGGCCAGGGTAGTGACGGAACGCGTGGTGCAGGTAGTCGCAGTGGAAGCGGACGTGGCCAACTTCATCGCGCATGATCTGGGCGAAGATGGCCTGGAGAGTTGAATCGTTCGTTCCCCTGTGGAGTGTCCGGTAGTACGACCGGGCGATCATCTCGGCCACCAGCAGAATCATCAGTTCCAGCTTGAGACCCATCATCCGGCGGATCGCAACAAAGGCGATGTCACTCCAGTGGTGCGTCAGGAGTGTTCCATCCATGCCGGAAATAGCATTGGCAAGCAGTCGTGAGTGCTCCTGCTCTTCAGCTACAAAGAGGTCAATCGCCCGCAGGTAGTCATCATCTCCCGTTTGGGAGGCACTGCGGCGCAAATGCTTCCCATCACCGGATTCGCCAATCTGGAATCGTTGAAGGGAATGAACCAGCGGTCGTCGCAATGCCGATTCGACGAAAACACCACTGCTCCAGTCAATCGCTACCCGATCGGTCGAGTTGGACTCGAAGTAGGCACGCCACGTCTCGGAGCGAAACTCGAAACTCGGAGAACGCGGGATCGGGACAGCCTTCGTCGTTATCGCGATCATCGGTTCCTTCGCTGTTGGCGGCACTGCAAGGCTACGCTAAAGCGCGTCGCGGAGACGCACCTTGCCTGCCTTCGGCCATCGGTTCGAACAATCGTTGGATCCACCGTTGTTTGGAAGAAGTCACGCCGAATCGGCTGGTTACGACGAGGTTGACAGCCGGAGCGGAACAGAGTAGGTTGCAGGCCGCAACGCGCTACTGGGGTGAGTGACAGCCGGAGCCGGCCAGGAACGAGAATTTCGCTGATTTATCGGCCAGAACCAGCGGTCACTCCAAGGTCGTCCAACGCGGAAGGAATGGCATACAGTGGACTTGAATTACACCGCCGAAGACCAGGCATACAGGCAGCGAGTGCGCTCGTGGCTCGAAGAAAATCTGCCGCGTGAGCCAATCGAGACGCTGGAGCAGCGCCGCGCCTGGCATCGCAAACTCTATGACGCCGGATTGATCGGCATGGGCTGGCCGAAGGCGTACGGAGGCCAGGATGCCCGCCCGATGGAACAGGCAATCGTCGGCGAAGAACTCGCCCGTGCCAATGCACCGGCTGGTGTTGGTGGGCTGGGTATCTCAATCGTCGGGCCAACCGTCATCCACCACGGTACCGATGACCAGAAGACCCGCTTCGTCAAGAAGATCCTGACTGGTGAAGAGATCTGGTGCCAGCTGTACTCGGAGCCAAACTCCGGCTCTGACCTTGCGAGCCTCGCCTGCCGCGCGGATATCGATGGTGACGAGTTCGTCGTCAACGGCCAGAAGATCTGGACATCCGGTGCGCACAACTCCGACTGGGGTCTGTTGCTGGCGCGGACCGACCGCAATGCGTCCAAGCACCAGGGCATCTCGTGCATTCTCGTCGATATGCGAACATCGGGTGTCGAAGTTCGGCCACTGAAGCAGATCAGCGGCAGCAGCGAGTTCTCCGAAGTCTTTTTCACCGATGTCCGTGTCCCTGCCGACAACCTCGTCGGTGAACTCAATACCGGCTGGCAGATCGCGCAGACGACGCTGGGCTACGAACGTGGTGGAAACACCCTCTCACGGGTGACGCGCCTCCAGATGCAGTACACACGGCTGATGGAAGTCGCCCAGAATCTCCGGACCGACGGGACGCGCGCGATCGACGACCCAATCATCCGCCAAAAGCTCGGTGGAATCGCAGCCGACATCGAAGTGTTGCGTTACGCGTCGCTGCGGATTCTCGGACGCCTTGAGAAGGGTCAGCGGCCCGGTCCGGAAGCCTCAATCGCTAAGCTTCACTATTCAGAACTGGACAAGCATGTCCAGGAAGTCATTCTCGACATCCTTGGCCCATATGGCCAGCAGTTGGAGAATGTCCCGGAAGAATTGCAACTCAACATCGGTGGCTTCGGCGGTGGCGACGAGAACGAATCATGGGCGTTGCCGTTCATCTGGTCACGGGCCGGGACGATCTACGCCGGGTCATCGCAGATTCAAAAGAACATCCTCGGAGAACGCGTTCTCGGCCTACCAAAGGAAGTTCGCGCCGACCGATTGCCGGCCGCACCGAAAGCCCCGGCAACCGCCACATCTGGCGATGGAACGTAGCAACCTCGTAGGGAAGAGTGGCGCGAGGGATGCAGAGGAGTAAACGATGGATTTCGATTTCAGTGAAGACCAGGTTATGCTACGGAACCTGGCACGCGAGTTTTTGACTGAGCAGTGTTCAGTCGCCCATGTCAGGGAAATGATCGAGGACGACCTCGGCTACGACCCGGCTGTCTACAAGCAGCTGATCGGTCTCGGCATTACGCCGTTTCCCGAGAAGTACGGCGGTGGCGGCCTCGGGATGATCGAGCAGTGCATCCTCCTTGAGGAAATGGGACGGATCCCCTATCCGGGACCGTGGTTTGCAACCGTCGCGCTGGCTGGCTCGGCAATCATGGCGTCTGGTGACGAGAACGCAATGGCTCGCTACCTGCCCGATGTCTGCAACGGCGACCTGACGATGACCCTCGCCTTCCTCGAAGCCTCGTTGAGTTGGGGACCGAACGCCGTCTCAATGTCCGCGACAAAAGAGGGTGACGAATACGTTCTGAGTGGCGAAAAGCGTTTTGTCCCATTCGGCCACTCGGCAGATGTCATTCTCGTCGCGGTCCGCTCCGGTAACGGTCACTCACTGATTGCGGTTCCAAAGGGAACGAGCGGACTGAGGGTGACGAATACGCCGGTTCTCGATCTCACTTCGAAGACGGCGACGCTAACGTTCGATAATGTCCGCGTCCCAGCCGAAAACCTGATCGGAACCGAGGGCGGAGCCTGGGAAGCAATCGACGCGACGTTGCTGAAGGCCGCTGTCGGTGCAAGCGCCGAGATGCTCGGGGCGTCTCGCAAGTCGCTCGAGATGTCGACCGATTACGCCAAGGTCCGCAAGCAGTTCGGCCAGTTCATCGGACAGTTCCAGGCCGTCAAGCACATGCTCGCGGAAATGCTGGAGCAGGTCGAAAACAGCCACGCCGCCGTCTACTATGCCGCATGGGCAATCGACGCAGGCGCAGCCGACACGAAGATGGCGGCGTCGGTCGCGAAATCGACACTCAATGAGTCGTCCAAGAAGGTCTGCGGCGACGCGATCCAGGCGCACGGCGGCATCGGCTACACCTGGGAGTACGACCTGCATCTCTACTGGAAGCGGGCTAAGTACTACGAGCCGCTGTTCGGCGACACAGCATTTCACCGAGAGAAGGTCCTTGAAGAAGCGATCCACGGACGCGGCGGCGCGCTGACGGAAGCGGTGGTTTAAGGGAGGAACAGGCGCCTGTCCTCGTACGGGGCTGTGTCCTGTACCGGCCCGCGCCGTCAGGCGACCGCATTGAGACAGGCATCGTTCCTCTACGGGTCCAACGCATTAGGGTCGTGACGCACGCACGGCTCAAGAAGGCGCCTCACGGCGGGGGCCGGTCCAGGACACGGCCCCTAAGAGGATGAACGATCGTTCCTTCGAAACGGGAGCGGGAAGGCAAGGGACAACCATGAGCGACACGACATCTGAGCGCGTCGTTACAACAGTCGAAGAACTGAAGGGGCTGGTCGGTCAGGAGATCGGCGTTAGCGACTGGCTGGAGATCACGCAGGAACGGGTCAACCAGTTCGCCGACGCAACCGGCGACCACCAGTACATTCATGTCGATCCGGAACGGGCGAAGACGACATTCTTCGGTGGGACGATCGCCCACGGTTATCTGACGCTCTCGTTGATCCCGTACCTGTCGTCGAAGCGACAGGGCGTCAAGATCGATCTGGGTGGAAAGATGGGCGTCAATTACGGATTGAACAAGGTGCGTTTCACATCGCCAGTGCCGGTCGGCAAGCGCATTCGGTCACGGACGACGCTGCTGGCCGTTGAGGAGATCGGCGATCGAGCGATTCAGACAACCAATCAGGTGCTGATTGAGGTCGAAGGGGGCGACAAGCCTGCCTGCATCGCCGAGACACTCGGCCGCACCTACTTTTAGGGTCGTCGATGGACCTGATCGAGCGACTGATGTGGCACGACCGCTGGACAACGGGCGAGATTCTGCGCCGCTGCCACGATTTGTCGGACACGCAGCTCGATCAGGAAATCTACATCGATCATCGAACGGTCCGGGAAACGCTGGCGCATATGATCTGGAACGTCGAAGCATGGACCGACCTGATGCTCGGCATACCCATTGACCGCACAACGGAACGGGCACAAACGCTGGAAGCGCTGGCCGAGCGACATCAGTACGCGGGACAACGGTTTCACGATGTCGCGCGTCGGCTAACCGACGAGAACCAGCTGGAAGAATTGTGGACCGACGTCCTCGACAACCCGCCAACGGAGAAGACCTACGGTGGCACGATCGCCCACGTCATCACTCACAACATGCACCATCGGGCGCAATTGCTCTACATGCTCGACAGGCTCGGGCTGAAGAATCTTCCCGAGGGTGATCTCCTCGGCTGGGAGATGAACTACCGTTTTCAGTGACGCGCGGGACGCTCGACGCACGTTCCCCTTCTGATTGTTAAAGAGGGGGTTGGGGGGAGTGATTTGGTGGCGACGGAACAACGAACTGCCGTTGATGAACAGCAAGCCTTCACACGCGCGATGGACGCGCTGTTTCATCCGAAGCGCATCGCGATCGTCGGGGCAACACCCCGCCTTGGCTTCGCCAACGGCATCCACCGCCTGATCCTGAATGGCGGTTACGAGGGCGAAGTCTACGGTGTGAACCCGAATTACCAGGACGTTCTTGGCTCTCCGTGCGTGCCAACGCTGGAGGATATTCCTGGCGGAGCCGACAAGGCAATCGTCGTTGTTCCAAGCCAGCACGTGATGCCCGTTCTCGCACAGGCCGAGCGCTCTGGTGTCAAAGCTGTCAACATCATCACGTCCGGCTTCGGTGAGCAGGCCGACGAAGATGCCCACAACCGGCAGATGGAAATTCGCCGATTCGCCGATCGAACCGGCATCCGGATCGTTGGGCCAAACTGTCTCGGCATCATCAGCACGCCAGCCAGGATGATCGCGAAATCCGGACCGTACACAACCGTCAAACGCGGTCCCATCGGTATCGTCTTCCAAAGCGGGTTACTGGCCTACTCGGTCGTCCTCTCACCGCAGGACCGCGGCTTCGGCTACACCTACGTCGTCACGACCGGCAACGAGGCAGACCTCGACGCGACCGATTTCATGCGCTACTACATCGAAGATGAGGAAACGAAGGTCATTGGCTGCTTCATCGAACAGTTCCGCGACGCCGACAAACTGATCGCCGTCGCCGAACAGGCGCTGGCAGCCAGGAAACCACTCGTCGTCCTCAAGATCGGTCGGTCTGAAGGCGGTCAGCGGGCTGCCCGAGCACACACCGGATCGCTCGTTGGCTCCGATGACGTGATTGACACCGTCATGAGGCAGCACGGGATCATTCGCGTCTACAACATGGACGAGATGATCGAGACGCTGGCTGTCTTTCACTGCCAACGTCTGCCAAAGAGCGACGGCGTCGGTACGATCTTCGTTTCAGGTGGCGCTGGTGGCCTGATCTCCGACCTTAGTCAGGACATGGGTATCAACCCGCCCGAACTCGCGCCCCACACCGCCGAGCGCCTGAAGGGGATCATCCCGTCGTACGGGACGGTCGGGAACCCACTCGACACGACCGGTCAAGTTGCCCAGCAGCCGGAAATCATGCAGGGCGTACTCGAATCGATGGCAGAAGATCCGAATGTCAGTACGGTCGTCTACGGCCAGGCGTATCCAAATAAGGTCGACCTCGCATCGCCCGTAGGCGAGGTCATGCGAGTCATGCCTGAAAAGTATCCGGACAAGGTCTTCCTGATCATGTCGCTCGTCCACGGGAAGATGCATGAAGGCTACCGTGCCGACATGCCACCGAAGGAGCCGACCGACTACTGGGACGGTATTCCGTTCCTCCAGGGAACCGAGAACGGCCTGAGGGCGATCCGCTCACTCAATCGCTATGCCCAATTCCTCCGAGATCGCGCCAAAGATAGTAGCCAGGCAAGTTCGGCAGACACATCAGTCGCCGAAGAGGCACGAGCAATTGTTCGATCTGCTGGCGGACGCCCGCTGGTCGAGCGCGAAGCGAAGAAACTGCTCGCACTGTATGACATCCCCGTCACCCAGGAACGACTGGTAACAAACGTCGACGATGCGATGTCAGCGGCCAATGAGATCGGCTACCCGGTCGTCCTCAAGATCGAATCCCCTGACATCGCCCACAAGACCGAGGCTGGCGGTGTACTGCTCGGAGTCGCCGATGGCGATGCTGTTCGGGAGGGCTTCCAGCAGATTCTCGACAATGCGCGAGCGTACAACGCATCAGCCGAGATCAGCGGCGTTCTCGTCCAGGAAATGGTCGAGGGTGGCCGAGAGTTGATTCTCGGAATGACGCAGGATGCGACGTTTGGACCCGCCGTCGCTGTCGGTCTCGGCGGCATCTTTGTCGAGATCCTCAAGGACGTTCAACTCGGAGTGCCGCCGCTGACGGGAAGCGATGCACGCGGGATGATCGACCGATTGCGTGGAAAGGCGATCCTCGAAGGCGCTCGTGGACAGCAGCCTGCCGACATCGACGCTGTTACCCAGATCCTCAGTCGATTTTCGCGACTCTGTCTCGACCTGCGCGACGAGGTTGCAGAAATCGATATCAACCCACTGCTCGTCTTCGAGCAGGGACACGGCGCGAAGGTGGTTGACTGTTTGATCGTTCCGACGCAATGACATTGGGCAGGCGCGTCGGCGTCTTCTCCGACGTACACGGATCGATTCGAACACTCGAGCGCGCGCTTGAACGATGTCGGGAGGACGGCGTCGAGACAATCGCCCTGCTCGGCGATCTCTTCGACCGGCACGAGCAAGCCGATCCGTGCGCGCAGGTCCTGACCGGCTGGCATGTCGTCGGCGTCTACGGCAACCATGAGCGCGAAGTCGCTATCGAAGCAGCCTTAGGGGTCTACCCATTACAGAAAGAAACCGTACGGCTCCTGAGCGCCCTGGAAGAGGAGGTCGTCATCGGTGATGTGCGACTCGCGCACGAGGTCGAGCATTGGGGACATATCGACCCCATCGCACGACTGTTCGGGCGCGATCGTCACGCCAACGGTCACCATGGCTCGATCGCAGAGCGGTTGACATTCACCGGCCACACCCACTTTCGTCAGGCACGCGATGAACGCGGAACACTCGACATCGGCCGTGGGTCGTTGACCCTCGATGCCTCACGTCGCTACCTCATCAATCCCGGAGCCCTCCTCATAGGCCAATACGCCATGTGGGACCGGGACGATGACGTGGTGCATTTCCGAAATGTTGAACATTGACGGACAGCATGATTCGACCATACGACCGAAGGCAGGCAACGTACCCTCCGCCGTTATGCACCGGGTTGGGTTACAGTGGCGCCAGCAACAGGTATTCAGACACGCCGCTAGGGAGGGTACATGGGAAAACTCGATGGAAAGGTCGCACTGGTTACCGGTGCGGGACGTGGAATTGGTCGGGGGATTGCCCTGCTGATGGCGCAGGAAGGCGCGGCGGTCGTTGTCAACGATCTCGGCGTCTCGCTGGACGGTGAAGGTCAGGATACCGGGCCAGCTGCATCAGTCGTCCGTGAAATCGAAGCGATCGGCGGCCAGGGACTGGCGAACACCGATTCGATCACCGACTACGACGCCGTCGGAACGATGGTCGAGGGTGCGATCGACAAATTCGGCAAACTCGATATCGTCGTCAACGTCGCAGGCATCCTCCGTGACCGAATGCTCTTCAACATGGAGGACCACGAGTGGGACTCCGTCATCGATGTCCATCTGAAGGGCACGTTCAACACCTGCCGCCACGCCGCTGCGCACTTCCGCGAGCGACGTGAGGGTGGGCGCATCATCAACTTCTCGTCCACGTCGGCCTGGGGCAGTCCCGGCCAGCCGAACTACGCCGCCGCGAAGTACGGCATCCTCGGTTTGACGGCAACACTCGCGAACTCAATGAACCGCTATGGCGTGACAGCCAACGCGATCCTGCCGTACGCAGCAACGCGAATGATCGACTCGACGCCACGTGCCGAGAAGGTCCGCGAGGAAACTGGCAAGCTACCGAGCGAGCTGGCGATTGGTTCTGAGGGCGACCCGGCCAACGTCGCGCCGATGGTTTGCTATCTGGCGACCGACGACGCTTCGATGATCAACGGCCATTTCTTTGGCGTCGGCGGATACACGGTCGCGCTCTACTCCCATTGGGAGATTGCCGGTGTTCTCGCCGCCGAACGACGCTGGACGGCTGAGGAGTTGATCGAGTACTTTCCCGCGACAATCGGAAAGCGAGTTGCAGTCCCAGAGCCGGTCCAGGTAACTGGCAGCGACCGACAGCTAAAGGGCGCGGCAGCGATGCAGGCCGACGAAGCGAGCTGGACCGAGATCAGCGACGGCATCAAACTCTGGACGCGCAAGATCTACGACGATGCTGGTTCGACGTTGGTGCGAGACGCGTAGAGCGGGAAACGGGGAAGGCGTGACGGACATGATCGACGCCTCCGAATTCCGGCTCCCCACCATGAAAGGGGAATCATGAGTATTCTCGATGGAAAAGTCGCGCTCGTCACTGGCGCAGGGCGCGGAATCGGACGCGGAATCGCGCACCTGCTATCGCAGCACGGGGCGTCGGTCGTCGTCAACGACCTCGGCGCAACGCTGGACGGCGAAGGAGTCGATACCGGCCCGGCTGCCACGGTAGTCAAGGAAATTACTGACGCTGGGGGGAAGGCCGTCGCCAACACCGATTCCGTGACTGACTACGAGGCGGCAAAGGGGATGATTGACCAGGCCGTCGACAGCTTCAGGCGGTTCGACATACTCGTCAACGTCGCCGGAATCCTCCGTGACCGGATGATCTTCAACATGGCACCTGAAGAATGGGACGCCGTCATCGCTGTCCACCTGAAGGGAACCTTCAACACCAGCAAGTGGGCATCGGTCTACTTCCGCGAGCATCGCGAGCAGGGCGGGCGGATCGTCAACATGTCGTCCAACTCCGCCTTCGGAGCACCGGGGCAACCGAACTACGCCGCGGCCAAGGCGGGCATCATCGGCCTGACGCTGACCTGCGCTAGTTCGCTGAATCGCTACGGCGTGACCGCCAACGCGATCCTGCCATCGGGCGCGACGCGGATGATCGATTCGATCCCAGCTGCCCGCGAGCGCGTCGCCGATTCCGGAAAGCTACCAAGTGAACTGGCAATTGGTACGTCACAAGACCCCGACAACGTCGCTCCGCTGGTTGCGTTCCTTGCGAGCCCTGCAGGTGGCCATGTCAACGGTCACGTATTTGGCTCATTCGGCTACAACATGGTTCTGATGTCTCAGCCAAAGATCATCAAGACGCTCAAGAAGGAGAGTCGCTGGACGGTCGACGAACTCGCAACGGTCGTGCCGCAGGCATTTGGCTCCGAGTTCGGCCACCAGGCAAACCAACCAGGTATCAGTGCCGCGATCAACGCTCTGCCTGCCGAGAAGTGGGTCGATATCGGCGACGGGCGGAAGTACTTTGCGACCGAACTCGAGCCATACGGCGAACAGGTCTGGTAGATCGAGAGTTGAGGTAAGTATGGATGCACGCGTCGTCGTTCAGGATTTCGCCGATAAGACGGTCGAAATGGTCGAGCGGATTCTCGCTTGTTGTGATGGGCTGGACGAGGCAGGGATCAACTGGAAGCCTGACGCGCCAGACACCAACAGCATCTACGTCCTGGCCACCCACACGATGGCTAACGTTCGCCAGAATGCCCTGGCGGTCCTCGGCGGCCAGGAGGATCAGCGCGACCGGGACGCCGAATTCGTCGCGTCCGGCGACAGTGCTGCTGAGTTACAGGCACAGTGGGCAGAACTCAAACCGCAGATGGTTGAGGCGTTGGGCAAGCTTGACACCGACGATCTGACACGGGTTCACGCGCATCCCCGACGTGGGACAGTCACTGGCTTGCAAGTACTGATGATTGCAGCGACCCACGCGGGTGAGCACGCAGGGCAAGCGGAACTCACGCGGGATTTGTATAACGCGCGGTGAGATGTCGCGGCCCTATGTAGCAGCCCCAGGAATGCAACGCGAGGTGGCGACAGACGTATGAATGGGAGGGGACTCGATGCCAGAACGGATCTCAGGGAAGACCGCCATCGTTGGTGTGGCGGAATCGGACGAAATCGGGAAGTTGCCGGACAAACCAGCGATCCTGCTTCACGCAGAGGCGGCACGGTCGGCGTTGGCCGAAGCGGGACTGACGAAGGACGACGTCGATGGCCTCTTCACCGCAGGTATCTCAACGTTGGAGCTAGGCGAATATCTGGGTATCGAGCCGAAGGTCACCGATAACACGTCTGTAGGTGGCTCGTCGTTCGTGATTCACATCGCCCACGCCGCAGCCGCGATCGCAACGGGTCGTTGCGAGGTTGCACTCGTGACTCACGGTGAGAGCGGCCGCTCGCGGGTCGGGATGACTGGCTATCCGAGTAGTCCACAGCAGTTGCGCGGCCAGTTCGAGGCTCCGTATGGACTGCCACAGCCGGTCGGCGCCTACGCGATGGCCTGTTCACGGCACATGCACGAGTACGGCACGACCAAGGAACAACTGGCGGAGATTGCCGTCGCAACTCGCAAATGGGCGATGCTCAATCCGAAAGCGATGATGCAGGACCCCATCACGATTGAGGATGTCCTCAACTCGCGACCAATCGCCTGGCCGTTCACCCTGCTCGACTGCTGCCTCGTTACTGACGCAGGTGGCGCTTATGTCATGACGTCGACCGAGCGGGCGAAGAGCCTCAAGCAGACACCAGCCATCGTCATGGGCGTTGGCGAGAGCCACGACCATTCGATGATCTCGCAGATGCCGAGCTACACCAGTTTCGCCGCGAAGAACTCGGGCCGAACTGCGATGGAGATGGCCGGTGTCAAGCACGCTGACCTCGACCTTGCGATGATCTACGACTCGTTCACCTATACCGTGCTGCTCTCGCTCGAAGAGCTCGGCTTCTGCGGCAAGGGTGAAGGCGGCACGTTCGTCTCCAACCAGCGCACGGCGCCGGGTGGCGAATTCCCAATGAACACCAACGGTGGCGGCCTCTCCTACACCCACTCCGGGATGTATGGCATGTTCGCGATCATCGAAGCGGTACGTCAGGTGCGTGGTGACTACGCCGATCAGGGCATTCGTCAGGTTCCCGACTGCGAGCTCGCGCTCGTCCACGGAACTGGCGGCGTGTTGTCATCAGCCGGCACAGCGATTCTTGCCCGCGGATAACTGAACACCATCGAAGACAAGCCAGGAGGATCGATAGATGGCCGATTACAAGAAACCGCTGCCGATGCCGGACCCAGTAACCCAGCCATTCTGGGACAGCACGAAGGCGCACGCGATGAAGATCCAGCGCTGCAACGACACCGGTAAGTTCTTCTTCTACCCACGGGGGATGAGCCCGTTCACACTCTCAGACAACATCTCGTGGGAACCGGTTTCGGGCAAAGGGACG
>JBGSWU010000051.1:0-4221 GCA_041751795.1 Thermomicrobiales bacterium | reverse complement strand
ACATGCGCCACTGTCCAGGCGAAGCAACTCCCTCCGTCGATCTGATGCAACATGTCGGCGTCCGATACGTCCGCAATCGCGCGGTCGAGGTCGTCCCAGGCAGTCATCAACAGCGTAACGGGCCACTCTTGGTGCGTCATGGGGGCTCCTGCCCATCGGCAGATAGATCAGGGCGTTGAATAAGTTTCGCGACCTGCGAGGCTGATTGGTGAGTCGCGTGTGCGAAGCGTACCTCGCTGGCCGTACATCCAATAAGTAACTTCAATTCGGCGTCGCGTTTCTCGATATCAATCGTGACGATGACGGCTGACACCCTGACGTCGGGCAGGCTACCGCGCCAGATGTCGATTCCGTCGCCGTCGCCACCGCTCGTGCCTGCCAGGTGTCCATAGTCGAGTGGATACCTGAACGATCGATAGCGCGGATGCGATGTTCCTCGAGGGCGATCGATCACGATTTCGCTCGTTGCCACGAGCAGATCCGCATGCTCCCAGAAACGAGATTCACGGTCGTAGAGCATCATCGTGTCCGTCCCATTTCAGTATCACGACGGTGTCGTGGAATGTCTCATATCGCCTGTGCCGCCGCAACGACCCATCTCATGCACTTGCCCACGACCGAGGACTGCCGTAGGCTAAGAACGGATTCCAGTTGGCCAGCAGATCGACCACGGAGGCGAGAAATCAGCCGTCCACAATGAAAGGAACCAGATATGGTGCAGGCCGAGCGGTTGCAAGGGTTAATGCGGGAAGTCGACGAAGCGGGCTTCCTGTCCCACGGGCATTTCGCGTTTCGCTCGGGTCGGCACTCGTTGCGTCTGCTGGATCGTGACCAGTTGTTGTGTGACACCCAACTCGCGAGCAAGATGGGCTATGCGATCGCGAGGCACTTCTTTCTCTCGCGCATCGACATTGTTGCTGCACCATCAGTCTGGGGCGCTGGACTCGCCCAGTGGGTTGGATTCTTTCTCGATCCGCGCCGTCCGGTAATCTACCCGATCCCCGATAACGGTCACTACAGGTTCCCGGAGTCGTCGAAGGCGATGATCGACGGGAAGCGGGTCCTTGTGATCGATAACCTGATTCTGTCAGGCAAAACGGCCCAGGAACTGGTTCAGACGATTACAGCCAACGGCGGGACGCCGATCGGAATTGGGGCGCTCGCCGACCTGTCGGGCGTTGACTTTCCCATCTCCGTTCATGGCCTGCTGAACGAGTATCTGGGTATTCATTCGCCTGGCGATTGCCCGGCATGCAAGGATGGAGTGCCACTGACGGAAGTCGGGTACTGATCATTGGGACGATGCGTCGATCGACGCATCGCGGGAAGAGGCTGATCGACGCAAAGAAAACCCCGATTCTGGCTTCCGGTGGCTGTATACTTCCTATATTCGTGCGGCGCATCGCCGGCACATTGACGCGCGCATCGTTGACCTGCATCCAGACACGTCACATTCCTTGAGGAAGATACGCGGCACCAGCGCCGCGTTGCTGGGCCAGTCGGCTGGATAGGGGAGGAACCGCAATGTATCGATGTAAAGTCTGCGGATACATCGAGACCGACGATATTCAGCCGGTAGAATGTCCGAGTTGTGGCGCTGCCAGCGATCGTTTCGCGCCAGTGTCGGAAGCAGATCTCAACTCGTTCATGGCCGGGCAGATCTCCTACGGCTATGTCAGCCAGTCTGTCGATGACACGCCGATCGATGACACACGCCGCATTCGATTGTTGGCATTCGTCGACGAGGAGAATTTCTCGCCATTTACCGTGCGTCAGGGCGGTCGGTATCCGATCTTTACCGGCGACCAGCGCTGGTTCGCTGACAACATTCCGTGCCAGCGTGCCTGCCCGGCGCACACCGATATCTCGCGGTACATCTCATACATCGCCGACGGTCGCTACGCCGATTCGTTCGAACTGAACAGGGAAAACAATGTCTTCCCCGGCTGCCTAGGGCGGATGTGCGCCAAGCCGTGCGAAGAAGCCTGCCGGCGGCAGGTGGTGGACCAGCCAATCGGTATCTGCTATCTGAAGCGGGTCGCTGCTGACTTCCGTGGTGAAACAAAGCGTGAGACGGCACCGCCGCCGAATGGACTATCGGCTGCGATCATTGGCGCCGGTGTGGCAGGGCTGACGTCGGCTCGCGAACTAGCGCGACTCGGCTACAAGGTGACAATCTTCGAAGCATTCTCGGTCCCAGGCGGCATGCTCTGGGGTGGTGTTCCGGAGTGGCGTCTGCCACGCGACATCATCATGGAAGAAGTCGAACTGATTCTCGACCTTGGAATCGATTTGCGCCTCAACACCAAGGTCGGTGTCGATGTGATGATGGAAGACCTCGTCAATGACTATGATGCGGTCGTCATCGCTGCCGGGAACCAGCACCCCTCGAAGTTGAACGTCCCTGGTGAGGATCTCCCGGGCGTTGTTCCCGGCCTGACCTTCCTTGAAGAAGTCAATCTGAACCTTGTTAATGACGTCTTCGTTGGAAAGCGCGTTGTCACAGTGGGTGGTGGCTTCACCTCGATCGACTGCATGCGAACCGTCCTGCGGATGGGTGCGGAGCGCTCGGTGATGACCTATCGCCGGTCGCACAACGAGATTCCGGTTGAAGAGCGCGAGATCGAGGAATCGGAACTCGAAGGTTGCGAGGTCATGTATATGGTTTCGCCGACGCGCTGCATCGCGGGACCGGATGGGCACGTAGCCGGAATTGAGTTCCAGCGAAACGAACTCGGCCCGCCGGATTCCTCTGGCCGCCGACGACCTTCGCCGATCGAGGGCTCGGAGTTTACTATCGAGTGCGACCAGGTCCTGGTGGCGATCGGACAGTATCAGGACAACGATTTCTTCCCGGATGGCTTTTTCCCGGAAGTTGACCGGCGTGGCGTACCGCGCATCGACGCCACTGGTGCGACGCAGCGACAGAAGATCTGGGCATGCGGCGACTACGTGACGAACCCGCTCAACTTCATTTCGGCGATTGGTGATGCAAAGCGCGTCGTCGAAGAAATCCACGCGGTGCTGGTCGGCGAGCAGGTGCCGGTCAAGGACTTCGAGATCACGCGGGTGCCGATCGAGGACTATCACACGCCGAATCCGCTGCTGTCGGAAGGTGTCTCAGAATGGTCGCTCTCGTCGATGAGCCGCCGGTTGCGCTGGGGTGACAACTACACGTCGGTCGAGCGACAGGTGATGCCGACGCTGCCGTTGTCGGCACGTGGGCTGTTTGCCGACAACGAGACGACGATCGAGGTTGACCTTGGCTATCCGAAGCCGCTCGGCTTCGAAGAAGCCAAGCGCTGTCTCCAGTGTCAGCTCAACATCTTCATCGACGGCGATCGCTGCATTCTCTGCAACGGATGTGTCGATATCTGCCCCGTTGGTGTGATCGAGATGATCTCGCTCGACCGCATCTTCTCAATCGACAACGACGAAGAGTTGGCCGAACTGGCACGCGGTGAATTGGGCCAGAATGCTGCTGCAATGGTCATCGACGAACTGGCCTGCATCCGCTGCGGAGCCTGCGTCGAATGGTGCCCGACGGAGTGCTTGACGATGGAACATTACCGGCCGACACCGCTTCCAGTCCGGGAATCGACAGACCTCGCGATTGTTGCGGACGGATAGCGAATCCGCCCAACTGATGCATGTGAAAGAAGGCGACGGCTTCGGCTGTCGCCTTCTTCTTGCACTGGTGCAGTAATCATGGCGCTGATTCGCTCGACGGACTCACAGGAACTGACTCGATCTGGTGTCAGCTTGAATCAGGCTGCTTCGACGATTGGCTCGATTGGCTGTGTTTCCCGCCAGGCGTCGAATCCACCGACGAGAGCGGCGGCGTCGTAGCCCTGGTCGATCAGTTGTCGGGCCACACGGGCGCTGGTTGCTTCGCTGGGTCAGGTGCAATAAGGAACGATCAACCGCCCGGGAGAGTGGGTGGCTGCCCAGTGACCAATCTCGTCAGGGTAGACACGAACACTTCCCGGAATCTGACCGCGGTCCGCGTCGTATTGGGAGCGTGTGCGAACGTCGAGGACGATTGGAGGTTCGCTCGCTCTGAGTTTCGCTGCCAGTTCATCGACGGAGATTCGTGGGACATTGCCTTTGCCCGGTCGGAAGAGGCCGGACGCATCACCGGCTCGTTCCTCGGTCAGCGTCTCCTTAGCGACTTTGTTGCCATACCATCCACCGAGTGGCGTTGCTGTAACTCCATGCAGG
>JBGSWU010000050.1:0-2421 GCA_041751795.1 Thermomicrobiales bacterium | reverse complement strand
TGGCTCCGCTGGGTCGTCACGATCCTAGTGTACGTGCTGGCATAGTCTTTCAGAATATCGAGTTTGATCTCAGTCCACTTGCCAATAACGTCGTTAATGAGCTTCTTCGAAGCCCGACCTTCATCATCGTCGTAGACTCCGGCGATCCAATTGATGTAGTTGTCTAACTCCTTCTCATCGAGCCTCGCTACGTCATCAGGGCTCATGTCATCGAAGCGAGGGCGTCGGCGCTTAGTGGAACGTGATCGCTGTGTTCCCTCCGTCAAATGTGCCCCCTCACCTGGTTCTACAGTCGCACTAGATCCTAGCTGTCCCACGCATACCACTCGAACCGACGCTCACCCTTCCATCTGCTTCACCCGCACCTCACCTGCTTCGTCAATCCAGATCACGCGCTCGCCGGTGTCGCGTGGGGCCAGCGGGGCTGGATTGCTGCTGCGCCGGCGACGAGAGTAGATCAACCTGGCTCGAGGCGGGTTGGCCTGGCGATCAACGACCTCCCAGCCCGTGTCGACGTAGTTGGCGACGCGGTGCTCGAACGCTTGACGGTGAGCGTCAGTCGTGACGATCGTATTCATCGCTGTCATGGCCTCGCAATCGTCGATACACGGACCCGATCGTTCCCGTCGATCCAGATGACGAGATCGTCAACGCCGCGAATCCGGGACAGCAGTTTGCGGCGAAATTGTGGCAAGGTGATCCTGACGCTGGTTGGATCGACTGTGCGCTCAACGATTTCCCAACCGGACTGCTGGAATGCCTGAAGGATGCGGTCAAGCGCATCGGCTGAAGAGGCGTCCGTGCTGGTCGGTTGATCATCGGCTTCATCGCGACTCCACTGCACACTCACGAATCGTGATCTGGATTCACGTGTTGTTCACCACCGGTCTCACCACCGGTCATACACCGCCACCCCACGCACACCCGACGAAACGTCGCTCGGATTCGATATCCCAGCTCACCTTGCGGGGCCAGTTTCCGTCGAACGTCACATCTGGGACGTCCCAGTGTGGAAACAGCGCGGCGAATTCGTTGGCTTGCCGTTCACACTTTCCCTGTAACGGCCGACCGACCGGGCTGAGGATGTTGCAGGGATGCAGCAGGACGTGGGCGATTTCGTGCCAGGCGAGCCAGGCAGTCTCTCGCGGGCTCATTCCATCGCTGAGGAAGATCACCCAGCCGACCCGGGTTGCGCGAATCCCAGCTCGTAGCGGCACGATCTCGAAGCGCAGCCCGAGCCGCTCACCGCACTCGCGCCATTCACTTCCAAGGAATATTCCAAGATGACGATACGTACTCCGCGCTAACTCCGCAGCGATCCAGGCCATCACTGACTCCCCATGTAACCCTGCCTTGGCCGGGCAGGTAGCGAAAACGATTACCGCTGCCATACTTTATGCAGCGGTGACTGAGACTTGATTCGCAATGCCGAAGAACGTTTCAGCGCCTCGGGAATCTTTCTCGTGATCGAGGCAGATGACGGCAAACTGCGGATACAGAATCCCGAGCTTTTCTGGTTGCTGGTTCGTCACTCACCCCTCCTCTACTACTGGCAAGAACCTCTTGCGATCCGAATCGCCCCCCATCGTCCTAATTCTCACCTCTCAAACCTTGCTGACACAAATCACGAGGCAAAAAAACACCTTATCCGCCCACATCCCTCGGTTCGATGTCCTCCTTCGTGATCCGTCCCTCCTTGGCGAACTGGCGGATCAGTTCAGCGAGGATCGCCTTCTGTTCGTCGGTCAGCAGGTGGGCATTCGCCGCTGACACCGCAAGAAGCGGGTCGTAGGGATCGATCTCGAAGCCCTGAGTTGAATCTTCACTCGTATACCCCGCCGCCGCTGTCAGTTCTTCGACTGTGCATTCAAGGGCGGCCGACAAAGCTATGAGGTTGTCTAAAGGGGGCAGATACCCTGGTTCTCGGTGAGCCTCAATCTGGCTGATTCGTTTTTGGGACAGGCCGGTTTTCTCAGCAAGTTGCTCTTGAGTCATCATCCCGAGCAAACGCCGACGCCTGCGTATATATCCACCGATTCCACCGAAATCATCTGCCACGTATTCGGCTACCCCATCGTGAACCTTCAACATACCGATTCGATGTACTTCACACTAGCCCATAGTCTACTACGAATCCATTGACAAGCATGGACAGTCTGCACTATAGTGAGGAGTAGACTGGAAAGGGATACTCCGAATGGCACAAGAGACTAGCCCTAGACGACGTACTGGTGGTCAACGAACGAGTCACACGGTTCACATCGATGACGCCGTATGGGATGCGCTTCTAAGACTCTGTCGAGGCGGCGAGTATGCAAGCCCATCGGACGCCACGGAAAAGGCGCTCCGAAGCCTCTTGTCGTTTCACCGAGTTCCTGTCGAGTCTCCGGAAACGGTGGTGGCGTCATGAGTGTGTCTTCC
>JBGSWU010000049.1:0-5415 GCA_041751795.1 Thermomicrobiales bacterium | reverse complement strand
CTGAATGATCCCGGCAGGATCCTCGACTTCCAGTCAGGCGGACTGGCGATCTATGGCGCGGTCGTCGGCGGGTTCATAGGAGTCGCGATCGCCTGCCGCATCTATAACCTGCCACTCCTGAGGGTCATCGACGCCGTCGCTCCGGGACTGGTGCTGGCCCAAGCAATAGGCCGTTTTGGCTGCATCGCCAACGGCGATGCCTGGGGAGCACAAACCGACTCACCGTTTGCCTTCGTCTATACCAACCCCGACTCGTTCATCCCAAACCGACTACTGAACGTGCCGACGCATCCCTACCCGGTCTACGATATGGCGATGAACTTCGCCATTTTTGGACTGCTGCTGTGGCTGCGAAAGAAGCCATTGCCGAATGGCGCGCTGTTCGCGACGTTCGTGGCGGTCTATGCGTTTGGACGTTTCTTCATTTCCTGGGTACGTGAAGAGCGAATCTGGTTCTGGGGATTGCAGGAGGCGCAAGTCATCTCGATCGTTGGCGTCATCATCGCTACCGTCGCGCTCGTGTGGCTGTTCCGGCGCCAGAACCAGGGACCACTTCTCCACTCCGATGGTTTGCCTTCCGGAGTGTAGAAACCTTAAGAACTGAACACGGCGCATGGCGTCACATCAGGCTCACGAGGAGGCATGCAATGCCGAAATCTAAACTGCGAGTCAACCAGCCCAAACACCAGCGGGCGAAACGTCCACGCGTCGATGAGCCCGATCTCCGCTCTCGACGGGAGATCGAGGCAGCGCGCCGGGAACGGGCACACAAGTCCGAGGGACCAGCGCTCGAATCGTTGGCAGGTGCTGTGATCGCCGGACCGATCGGCTACCTTGCCGCAGAAGGGATCATGAACGATAACCGCCATCCGATCCACTGGGTCATCACTGCTGTCATCGGCGTCATCGGCTACGCGATCGGTGCCGGCGTCTATCGTTGGCGAGAGGGCCGATTGTGATACCAGATGTCCTTGAGCCAGAGGGCGTCGATCGATTCGCCGATGTCCTGAATCGTGGGTTCGCCATCCTGTTTCGGCATTGGGTTGCGGTGGCAACAATCTGGGCGCTGATCACCGTCGGCGGGGCGATACTGACGCCCTGGCTCGCGAGCCAGGGCTTTGGGACCCTTGCGCAACTCCTTTATTGGGCGTATCGGCCACTCTGCCCACAGCGCCCTGACCATTCATTCTTCATCGCTGGACACAAGATGGCGTTTGAGCAACGCGAAACGGCGATGTTCCTTGCCGGAGCATTCGCAGGACCATGCTATGTCGTGATGCGACGCACTCAGTTTCGCGTACCAGGCTGGATCGTTGTTGTTGTGAGCATACCGATGGCTATCGACGTCGTGAACCAGTCAGTGGGTCTGCGCGAGAGTGATGGCGTGTGGCGGTCCCTGACAGGTGCAATGTTCACCCTGGGTTTCGCGCTATGGGCTTATCCGAAGCTCGATGCGGATCCCAGCCAATCGGCTACCAGTCATTCGATGGAGATGACGTGACAACCGTTGCCACACAGAGCATGACACGGAGGTTACCCAGGTCGAAAACCGCCAACGATGCCGGGTACTCCTGTCAATCGGCGATGAAGATCTTCAGCCATCAACGACACCCAGAAAATTGGAGCATTGCAGGTGCAGTCGCTAGACGATCCCACAAGGGACAAACAGCCCAGTCGCCTCCGAGTCGCAGGAAGCTTTGCGAGTTTCGCCCTCTCGGCAGCGTATTTGTTTCAGTTCGCCCCCGCGTTCGATCGAAATGCATACCTTGGGGCTGTATTCATCATGATCGCATGCTTCCATCTCATGTACGGAATCATGCTCCTGATTCAGCCATGGCAAATCGACGGCATCGGCAGGGCACGTTCTGACGCGACAGTGCATAGTTATCGTTGGTACCGCACCGGCGTCGGTATCAACCTGGGACTGATTGTGCTACTGACGCTATCCCTCACAGGGATCATTTCAACATTGAGTGCTGAAATTCTGGAACTCCTGTCTATCGTACTTGGCGTGATTCTGATCTCCAGATTGACGACGCTCTTGCGAATGGTAGGACCGTAGCGTCATTTGCACAGAGAAGAGGCAGCTTGCGCTGCCTCTTCTGCCGAGTCGTCTGATTACAAACCGCACATCATGCCATCTCGAGATCCTTCTCTGCCCGCTTGAGGAGAACGGCGTTGATCGCAACGATGATTGACGAGATGCTCATCAATAGGGCTGCCCACTCTGGGCGGAGCATGATGCCCCAGCTCGGGTAGAAGATCCCGGCGGCGACTGGAATCGCGAGGACGTTGTAGACGCTGGCCCAGGCAAGATTCTGCTTCATCTTACGCACGGTCGCCTTTGAGAGGATGATCGCGCGCAGGACGTCCAGCGGGTCACTCTTCATCAGGACGACGCTGGCCGTTTCGACAGCGACGTCAGTCCCGGCGCCGATGGCGATGCCGATGTCGGCAGTTGCCAGGGCCGGTGCGTCGTTGACGCCGTCTCCGACCATCGCGACGGTCCGCCCTTCGGCTTGAAGTTGCTCAACGTGGCTGGCCTTTTCCGATGGCAGTACCTCGGCCAGGACACGATCGATGCCGAGATCACGAGCGACCGCCTCCGCCGTGCGCCGGTTGTCACCAGTCAGCATGACAACTTCGACGTCCGCCTCACGCAGCCGCCGAACCGCCAGCCGAGCGCTGTCGCGGACCGTATCGGCGACGGCGATGACGCCGCCGAGTTCCCCGTCGATTGCCACGATCATCGGCGTTCGGCCCTCACTGGCAAGACGGTTGATCTCGTCACGCATCGAAGCGATCTCAACATTCCGGTTGGACATCAGCCGGGCGTTACCGATCAGCAGGTCACGACCATCGACAGTCGCGGCCAGACCCTCGCCGGAGATGGCTTCGAAGTGCGTCGCCTCACGGGCTGACAATCCGCGCTCGTCAGCGGCGCGGACGATCGCCTCACCCAAGGGGTGCTCGCTGCCACGCTCGGCGTCTGCCGCGAGTCGTAACAGGTCGTCAGCATCGACGCCTGGTGCAGGTAGCAGGTCGGTCAAGCCTGGGCGTCCTTCTGTCAGCGTTCCAGTCTTGTCGAAGACGACCGTGTTGATCTTTGAGACGTTTTCAAGCGTTGCGGCGTCCTTGATCAGGATATTGTGTCGAGCGCCGATGCCGGTCCCGACCGCGACGGCGGTCGGCGTTGCCAGTCCGAGTGCATCGGGGCAGGCGATGACGACGGCTGAGATGGCGAAGGTCAGCGCGAGAATCGCCGTTTCACCACCGAAGAAGTACCAGGCGATAAAGGTGACGATCCCTGAACCGACCGCTAGAAGGACAAGCCATTGCGCAGCCGAGTCGGCCAGACGTTGACCGGGAGCCTTGCTCGACTGAGCCCGTTCGACGAGTGAGACGATTTGCGCCAGGGCGGTTTCGCTACCGACGCGGGTCGCCCGAAAGGTGACACTGCCACCACGATTGATTGAGCCACCAATGACGCCATCGCCTGCTGATTTCTCAACTGGGACGCTCTCACCAGTCACCAGTGATTCGTCAATGCTGGTTGTGCCAGAGACAATCTCGCCATCGACCGGCACCTTGTCGCCGGGTCGCAATCGGACGATGTCGCCAACGACGACTTCAGATGAAGGAACCTCTGACTCGACGCCGTCACGGATGACGGTTGCGGTGGGTGGGACAAGATCAAAGAGCGCGCGTAGTGCATCGGTCGTCCCGCGTCGACTCTTCATCTCCATCCAGTGGCCAAAGAGGACGAATGTCACCAGCATGGCGGCGGCTTCGAAGAATGTCTCATCGCTGGTAAAGACCGTCAGTCCAACCGAGAAAACGTAGGCGGCCAGAACGCCGGTCGCGATGAGCACGCTCATGTTCAGCGCGCGCTGCTTGAGCGAGTAGTACGCCCCAGCGATGAAGATCCAACCGGCCCAGAGGACGATCGGCGTCGTCAGCGCCAGCATGATCCAGTTGGCTGGCCCCGGCAGGGTGATCCCGAACAGGTTCTCAGCGACTGGCGAATACAACACGGTTGGGATCGTCAACAGCAGCGCAACGACAAAGCGGTTACGCATGTCCCGCTCCATGTCGGCGGCCATCGCCGGATCGCTCATATCGTGCGACCCGTGACCCCCATGCGCCATCTGGTCTTCCATCCCGGCGGAGGAAGGCATCGTGTGTCCTGCGTGAGGATCTACAACGTGGGTGGCGTGGTCATCCATTGTTGTCGTTGCTGTAGACACTGCGTCGTGCCCGTCGTGACCGTTGTGAGTGGTGTGGTCCTGAACCGCTGTCGCGGGTCGTTCCGCGGTCGCTGCACGTCCGTGTGCAGTGTGGTGGTGCTTCCGGGATTCCATTTCGTACTGCATCCTGTCCTGGGTTGTTCCCATCGTAATTGGCGCCGTTGCCACCCGATGTGCGAGATGATCCATGCTTGGCCGCTCACCGTCACAACAGTAGCCAGCCTCACGAACCAACGCTCGTGCCTCGACGTCATCCAGTTGGCCGTGGAGAGCGGTTAACGTCGCCGTCTTAGCGCGGTAATTCACGCTCGCCGTTGCGATCTTCGGGTTCGACCTGAGCCGCTGCTCAAGATCTCCCACGCAACAGACGCAGGCGAGGTCTGTGATTGGAACTGTGGTTCCGGTAGCCATCCCCAACGACCCTTCTTGATGTTCGGGGTTCATCACCGTCGAATATACCCCCTAGGGGTATATTAACATGGCTGTCAAGCCTTTGTGTTGCAGGTTGGTTCGTTCGCACCTGTATGGCGGAGATGGCGGTGCAGTACAGCCATGTCCCAACACGGATCTGCGTGGGCACGGTTGCGGGACGTTGCCGATCGACGCCACGATGATGAGTGCATCACGGTGCATCCACGCATCATCGTTTTGCCGAGCTCAGTACAATTGACGGGTTGGCACGGATTGATAATGCATTCCAGTTGGGTATTCATGACAGCAACACGGCGATTCAACATTCCAAGCGTTCTGAACGTTCCGAGCACGGCGGAGGCGGCGGCCTGCCCGGCTCGTCGCCCGCTTGAACCGCTACCGAGGCTTGATCTAGAAGCAGCGCGCGAACTGATCGGGCGCTACGATGTCGGGCCAATCGACGGCAACGGGCGGCTGGTCGTCGTCGCGATGAGTGGCGGCGTCGATTCGGCAGTGACGGCGTTGGTGTTACGCGAGCGTGGGTATCGTGTCGTCGGCATGAACATGCGTCTCTTCAATCCGCCGGACGATCACGGCCAAATCAACCCGTGCTGCTCACTGGAAGCGATGGAAGACGCCCGCGCCACATGCCTGGCGATTGACATCCCCTTCTACCCAATGGCGATGCAGCAGGAGTTCGAAGACCTCGTCATCGACAAGTTCGTCGACGAGTACGCTAATGGCCGGACGCCGAATC
>JBGSWU010000048.1:0-5277 GCA_041751795.1 Thermomicrobiales bacterium | reverse complement strand
CCATGAGCGTTCGAGGTCGTTCACAATCAGTGCAACTCGCCCTACACGCTTCATTTCCTTCAAGACCGTGACGGCATCCTCAGGTTCGAAGTGGTGTAGCGCCAATGACAACGTGACGAAGTCGAACGCGTCGTCAAGATACGGAAGGTTCAACGCGTCTGCGCGCTCGACGTGGATTCGTCCGGGCCGCGCAACGGATTCAGCGACGGCGACGATCGCTGGATGGATATCCGTCGCGACAATCCGAAGCGCGATCTCTTCGCGTTCCGCCCAGCGATCAAGCGCGAGCGGGATATCACCCGAACCGGTCGCAACATCAAGAATCGACACCGAATGATCAGGACGTTGCTGGCGGATCAGCGGTTGCAACGTTTCGACGATCGCCTTCGTTCCGCCAAACCAGCGATTAGCGCGTCGAATGTCTCGCAGATTGCCGGTCAGATCGCCAGTCGTGATCTGATCACCGAGCCGATCGAGAAGTTCCGTCTGTTGCGTCCGGGCGAGCGCCACGAGGTTCCTTTCTAGTCGCACGGTAGCGACACGTCCTGACAGGGATCTCGCCTGAATGTCGATCAGGCTATGGACAGCGCCCAGCGACGTACTGATTCAAATCGCTTTCGTCGAGCGTCCAACGCCATTCGCCGTCGACCTGAACCATCTCGACGAAGTCCGTATTCGTCGTTCCCCCACCGTCGACGGTGTAAATGACAACTCGCGCATCGACGATGCCGACACGCGGGATGAACGAATCGTCGTTACCAAAACTGGCGAGAATGTCGACCGATCCATCCCCCTCGAATTCAGCGCAGGTCGCGAACAGATCGACGGGAACAGTTATCTGATGGTCAGGATGCAACCGTTCCCACCGCTCTTCATGCCGACCCTGTGTGGCGAGCTGAAGTTGTTCGCGAGCGGCGCTGCCCTCCGGGCTGTCGCCAATGTCAACGTCGAATCGGTCGATCACGACGGCGGCGGCAATCACGCAACCGACGCATGCCAACAAGAGTACGCCACCGACAATCCCAAGAATGAGCCAGAGTCGTCCTCGTTCCTTGCGTGGTGCTGGTGGAGGCTGCTCGGGGGTGCTCCAGCCACTTGCTTGAGGTGGACGTTGGCTCTCACCCGCCGATCCGCGCTCGCGATTGAGTAGGTCGGCGTACGGGACACCTGTGGCGATCGACTCTCGCTCCATCTGTTCACGAACTGCGGTTCTGGGCGTTCCGCAACCGGGACAAAATCGAGCGCGATCATCCATCATCGTACCGCAATGTGGGCATTGGACCGGGCTGGTATTCGCCATCGTCATCCTTCACCCGAACGCCATGGGAGAAGATCATTCCCGAGGCGTCACGATTCAACGCAGGCTGTCAGCACGGTACCATATCGCTTTAGCGGCAGGGTTGGAAACGGACGGGATCATCGATGGGAGAAGCCTGGAAACGAGTCGTGGCATCCGGAGCTGTCGATCGCCCAAACGTGCGCTGTGGTGAACATGCACCCGATGGCCTGGTCGAGGGCGTACGGCTCTTTAACACCGCTGCGTATTACGAGTGCCACGAAGTGCTCGAAGATATCTGGCGGGAAGAGCGAGACCCGGTTCGGTATCTGTATCAGGGGATTCTGCAAATCGGTGTCGGACTGCACCATCTCCGGAACGGAAATTTCCGAGGGGCATCGCTCCTTCTTCACGACGGGATCGACAAGACCCAACGCTTCACACCGCGGTGTATGGGTATTGATACTGATTTGTTATGTACACAGGCACGAGTGTGTCTCGACGCGGTTCAAGGCCTTGGGAGCGATCGGCTCGATGAGTTTGATTGGACGCTCGCCCCGGTGATTCACATGGAGTAAACGAGTCATCACATGAGGATCGTATGCGTACACTTCGCGAGTCGTCGCCATCGTCCGTGTATCGTCAGCGATCGGTTCTGACGACTAGTGTCATCGATTGATCGTCACTGACCTCGGCTCCGAATGGAGGGTCCTGAGCGACAACCTGATTCGTCGGTCCAGGGCCGTAGACGATTTCTACGCGATCAACAACGATTCCCTGCTGGCTGAGCGAGTCGATGGCTGCGGCAAACGTCATTCCCTGAACGTCTGGCATGGTGAAGGCAGCAGATGCCGCCGCTGTGCCGGGATTGACATTGTTTGACACGACGATTTCTCGCAGCGTCATGACGACAGCCAGCAACAGCAGTATCCCGACAATGCTGGCGACGACAACTGATGGTGGACTCCAACCCTGATGCGGACGAAATGCGGTTCGACGCTGAACCACGCTGGAGACTGGCTGCACAATCCGCTGTGAACGCCCGGAAATTGACGGCATCGCCGCCGTTTCCTGTATGGAGTGCCGTCGTCGGACAGGTCGAACAGGGTTTCGGTGGTTCTGAGTCCGCTGAACCCGGATCGCAATGGGGGGTTGTGAATCCTCGGTAGCGCTTGGAGCGTCTCGGAGGATTCGCGCGGTCGCGGCTGATGCGCTCTCCGGTTCCGATTTCGATACATGATCGAGTCGCTCAAGAGCGAAATGGAATGCGCGAGCATCGATGTAACGTTCACGAGCGTCGTTGGCACGCGCCCGGGCGATAACGTCCACAAGTTCGTCCGGGCAGTCGGACGGCAGGCTAATGCCACCGTCGGACGGTCGCTTACCAGAGATCAGGAATAACAGTACGCCACCCAGCCCGTAGACATCGACACGCGGATCCGCTGGTGCGCCAGTCAGGCGCTCGGGAGCGACATACGCTGGTGATCCATGGACGTAGTCTCCGCAATCGCTTTCCACGGGGACGGCGATACCGAAATCAGCAACGAGAACGCGTCCTCGTTGGTCGAGCAGGATGTTGCCAGGTTTCACGTCGCAATGGACGATGCCGCGCTCGTGAGCTGCAGCCAGCCCTTCAGCAGCTTGGCGGACGATGCTGACGGCTCGCCTCCAGGGGACTGGCGCGATATCGTGCGCCGTTGTTCCATCAACGAATTCCATGACGATGAATGACGTACCTGCTGGCGCTGAATCAGACGAAATAGTTCCGGCGTCGAAGATCGAAACGATGTTGGGGTGAAGAAGCGCGCTCGACAACCGCTCTTCAGGAATGGGCCGTGGTATCTCAGGCGATGCAGGCAAACAGACTTTGATTGCCACGTCACGTCCGAGCCGCTCATCGTGACCACGCCAGACGGTCGCCATTCCACCGTGGCCGACGACCTCATCCAGACGATACCGTCCAACCAGCAGGATTCCCGGCGTCAGTTCCATGCTGCAGGGTGATGCATCCCCGTGGTCTTGACCGAGTAGAGGATCTGGCACGTCCCAGTTCGATGACTCCGACACTGATTGCATATCAATCTATCCGCTCGGCTGTGCGAGGCGGGGCAGTCGAAGCGCTACAGACTTGCCCGCCGTCGTCCTACTTGTCTCAGTTCTCCGATACTCATTAATCATCGTCATCGTCTGATCCATCCTCGTCCGAATCGTCGTCCGAGGGTTCATCTTTCTTTTCGGAATCGGTTTCTGCTTCTTTAGTCTTGTCTTTCTCTCTGTCGTCTGACGGCGTCTTGTTCTTATCGGATTGATCCTCTGAGGTAGACGCATCGTTCTTGCTGCGATCGTGGAGGATGATTTCTCGCGCCACGATCCGGTTGTCGTTGGTGATGTTCCCGGAAACCTCCGCAATCGTTCCGGATCGCGTCAACTGCGCCGCGTCAGCGTTGGATTTGGATGCGGTGATGATCGTCCCTGTCGCGACGATGACGTCGCGGCCATCGACGGTCCAGGATGTTCCGTCGACGCGTTCGATCTTCCCGACCAGCGTCGTTTCCGGCAGCGTAGAATCGGGCCATTCGCCAGATTCCATCGCCACATCGTCGGCTACTCGCCTCCCAGCATCATCGAACACGCCGCGGGCCGTGACCGTCGATCCCAAGACTAGTTCGTGCTGTGATGCGATGTCGTCGGGAACGACGATTGGGACCCCGCCCACAACCCAGATCCCGGATTCCCAGGCGAGCAGCGGCCCGGTCACGCGCCAGGTGTTTCCATCCGCTTCGGCAGCACCACCACATGCACTCAGGATCGCGATCGCAAGCAGACTGATTGCGGTCAGCGTGGCAAAGTGTGTCATCAGCGGTCGCCGGGTGCGAGATTGTTTCACGATGCTGGCACGTTCCGTTTTCACGATTCTGGACGAGTTCAGTGGATGGTCTCGCCCCATCTAGTTCGCAGGCAACATGCCACGCATCGTGAGGCTTAGTTGCCAATGTGTGTTCTTTCGAATTTGGATCATCAGCGGCTCCTAGTAGATTCCATGGATTACACTTTGGGTAAGCCGCGCTTGGACGTCTAACGCATACGTCGCTCGATAACGATTTGAAGTGAGCATCCGGCACCGATCGACCGACTCGAACATTGATGCCTAGCCTGAGGTGGAATGACACTCCCTGGAAAACAGCACCGCGATCAACAGACCAGCGACAACGGTGCGAGCGCCGCACAAGCGGCTGAACAAATTGCGATCAGCCATGCCCAGACGCGCGAGTTGCGTGAGCGGACGACGGAACTGGTTGCAGAATTACGTGCCTATGTGGGCTATGAACTTGGGCGGCGGGTTCGTCTGGGCCAGATGGATCCAGAGGACCTGCTCCGCGACGAGGTGATCGACAGCGTCTTCGCTGCAGCGATGACTCGCCTCGGACAGGGACAGCCGATTCGCGATCTTACCGTCTACATGCGGAACCGGGCGCAGGAAACGATTCAGCGTGAGTCACGCCGCATCCAGATGGAACGCCGGCAGCATGTCTCGCTCGAACGAACCCTTGCGCCTGCTGGCGATAGCGATGACGGAGAAGAGGTCCACGTCGCCGACGTCATCCCTGATCCGAACGCTCGTGAACCCGAAGACATCGTCGTCAACAACGAGATGCTCCAGTTCCTGATCGATGCCCTTGCCGACGTTCCCGATCTCTGGCGAACGGTGTTTCTCCAGCGCACTATGCAGGATCGCTCTGCTCGTGAAGTAGCCGAGATCGAAGAACTCGATATCGACGACGTCCGCCGGATCACCGTCCGAACCCGTGAGTACCTCCGCGAGCGGTTTGAGGGCGAGTACGAGTTCCTCGATGATATCTTCGACTACGACGAGTGACCGCGGCGAACAACTGCCTCTGCGACACAACTATGTTTGCCGGCGCAGAGACCCCGATATGTCGCAGGGATTCTCTTAGAACTTGTGTCCAAAGTCTGTCGAGAACGAATACTCGTCCGGGCTC
>JBGSWU010000047.1:0-4665 GCA_041751795.1 Thermomicrobiales bacterium | reverse complement strand
CCGAGACTGATGAATGCGACAAGTGCTAGTGACAGCACCGTCCAACTCGCTCGTCGCCAGATGGCCGGATCAAAGGACGGTATCACCTGGTACCTCGTGGCCATCCTGATTGCGTTCGAGCGCAGCAAAGTGGAACGACATGCATGACTGGCGATTGTACCAACGGGAACCAGACGACGAAGGCTCGGGTACACTTTGCTGGACGATTGGGGTGATCGATGCAATTGCGGAAACCGGCTCTGGGCATCATCGGCGGAAGTGGGCTTTACGATCTCGCTTCACTCGAACATGTTGAATCAGTCGAGATCGAGACGCCCTGGGGAAAGCCCTCGGATGTCATCAGAGTTGGACAGATTGCCGGACAGGATATCGTGTTCCTTAGTCGCCACGGAGCCGGTCATCGTCTGTCTCCGAGCGAGGTACCGTACGCCGCGAACGTTTATGCCATGAAAATGCTTGGTGTCAGCAAACTCGTGTCGATCAGCGCAGTCGGCAGCCTACGAGAAGATTATCCTCCGCGCTCGTTTGTGGTCCCAGATGGAACGATCGATCGAACCGTCGGACGAACGCGTTCGTTCTTCGACAACGGCGTCGTCGCTCACGTATCGATCGCTGATCCGTTCTGTACCGAGTTGTCAGCTCATCTCTCAACCGTCGCTGAGGTAGGCGGGCTCCCAGTGCAGCAAGGCGGTACATACGTTGCGATCGAGGGTCCACAGTTCTCGACGCGGGCGGAGTCCGCGTTGTTTCGATCGTGGGGAGCCAGCATCATCGGGATGACGGCGATGCCAGAAGCGCGGTTAGCTCGTGAAGCGGAACTTTGCTACGCCTGCCTTGCTATGGTGACCGACTACGATGTCTGGCACGATCACGATGGACCGGTAACGGTTGACGCGGTTTTAGCAAACCTGCGTGCGATGACTGACGCCGTGCAGTCGATCGTCACAGCATTGGCAAGCGACGCGACACCGGCCTGCAGTTCGGGTTGCGGAACAGCGCTCGAGAATGCGATCGCTACGAACCCAACCGCGATCACAGATGACATCCGCTCGAGACTTGCGCCGATCGCAGGACGCTACCTGGGAAATAGGTCGCCCGCCTAATGATGCAGAGAATCCGCTTCACTGAACTTCAGCTCCTGATTGTCCCATCGGCGATGACGATCGTTGGCTTGCTGACGATCTATCTCGCGTCCACCCGTGATCTCAACTGGGATTGGCGTGACATCTGGGTGTCGCTGGCGTTCATGGGGGCGGTGTTCTTCATTTCGGCATGGTTCAGCGCGACAAACTTCAAGGGCGATCAGGTCTTGTTCCCGATCGTCGTATCGATCGCCGGACTTGGGCTCATCGTTATTCAGCGACTGGCACCCGATCTCAACGAGATCGACCCTGCCGCGTACGGGAACCTCGCTCGGAATCAGATCATCTATCTGACAGCAGGATTTGCGTTCCTATTGGGCGTATGTACCTTCGTCAGGCACATCGGCTGGCTGCGTCGCTACAAATACACGTGGGCATTTGGCGGCATCGCGCTGATGCTGGCCACGATGGTGTTTGGGACGGAGTACTACGGCGCCAGATTGTGGATCGAGATCGGTCCGTTCAGCGTTCAGCCGTCCGAAATCGCAAAGATCGCGATGGTCGTCTTTCTGGCGGGATATCTCGCTGAAAACCGTGACCTGATCAGTTCGAACTATCGCGTCGGCCCATTGACGCTGCCGCCGCTCCCGTACTTGATGCCGATGATCTTGATGTGGAGTTTTTCGGTCCTGATCGTCGTGTTACAGAACGACCTCGGAACCGCATTGCTCTTTTTCGGCGTCTTCCTGTCGATGCTGTATCTGGCGAGTGGTCGACTGTTCTACGTTATCGCGGGATTGGCGACGTTCGGTCTGGCCGTCTATGTCGCATACAATATGTTCGACCGAATCGGCGTCCGGGTATCGGGCTGGTTGAA
Organism: Thermomicrobiales bacterium; assembly: GCA_041751795.1. Lineage (GTDB taxonomy): Bacteria > Chloroflexota > Chloroflexia > Thermomicrobiales > CFX8 > JBBECJ01. The sequence continues at coordinate 2,706 of JBGSWU010000047.1, read as the reverse complement.
TCCGTGGGCCGATCCACTCGATACCGGGTTCCAGCCGGTCCAGTCGGAGTACGCGTTGGCAACGGGGAGATTGTTCGGAACCGGCCTCTCGCAGGGGCATCCGACGTTCATTACGCAGGTTCACAGCGACTACATCTTCTCAGCCATCGGTGAAGAATTGGGACTGATGGGCACGCTCGTTGTGCTCCTGCTCTTCCTGCTGCTCGTCTTCCGCGGCTTTTACATTGCGTTGAATGCACGCGATAACTTCGGTCAACTGCTCGCTGCTGGACTAACGACGATTCTCGCGTTGCAAACGCTGATCATTATCGGTGGCACGATTCGATTGATTCCGCTAACGGGAATCACGTTGCCATTTATCAGCGCCGGCGGTAGTTCTTTGTTAACCAATTTCATCATCATCGGTCTGTTGCTGCGGATATCTGATCCGACGGTGACGCGATGATGGGCACGTTCGTTCGACTATCGGCGTTCTTCGGCGCGATGCTGATCCTTGCCTACGGCTTCAGCGGAACCGAAGGACAGGCAGACCGAATCTGGTTGATCCTCCTGCTGGCGTCAGGCGTCCTGCTCGCAATTTCATGGTGGCCGCGTGGAACGAAAACACTACCAGTCTTCAACCGGACGCTGTTGCGCTGGTCTGCCATTATTCTCGTCTGTTTCACGCTCGTCAGCGTGCAGTTGATTCGTGTTCAGATCGTCGAGTCAAGCCGGATCTCTTCGCGAATTGCAGAGGCACCCAATGGAGAAGTCGCGATCAACCCTCGCGAACGATTGCGCGCACTCGAAATGCAGCGGGGGAGGATCTTCGACCGTGATGGTCGCATCCTCGCCGACACGATCGAGCGCGAAGATGGCACCTACGAGCGAACATGGCCCGAACTCTCGACCGCTCCGCTCGTCGGCTACTACTCGCCAGAAATCTATGGACTCACAAACATCGAAGCCGAATTCGATGAGTACCTGTCTGGTCAGGACGGTGGCAACCCTGCTGAAGAGTGGCTAAACGGCATCCTTCATTCTAAACAACGAGGGTACGACCTGACGTTGACGATCGACCTTGAGTTACAGAATCTTGCAGCGGATTTGCTGGCGGATCGACCAGGTGCGATTGTCCTGATGGACGCCGATACTGGTGAAATGCTGGCGATGTACGGAGCACCGATCTTCGATCCCAACCGACTCTATGCGAATCTGGGGCAACAGACTGACGAGGAGATCGCCGAGATTAATGCGTACTGGGCGGAACTCAACAGTAATCCGGACGCACCGCTTGTATTCCGACCCACGGACGGTTTGTACAACCCGGGGTCGACGTTCAAGTCGGTGACAGCGGCAGCCGTCGTCGATTCAGGCCAGGCAACGTTGGACACGATCTACCGCGACGAAGGCGTCCTTGAGATCGATGGTCGAATCATCGAGGAACTTAATCGTCCCGATCCCAATAAGGTGAACTGGACGCTGGAGGAATCGTATGCGTACTCGCTGAACGTCGTCTTCGCGCAGCTCGGACTGCAGATTGGCGGTGAAACACTCTGGAGCTACGCTGAGCGATTTGGATTCGGCGAATCAATACCGTTCGACTTTGAGACTGCGACTACGCAGATTGCCAACTCCCGTGCCGAATTGAACAACCGTGCGCTGCTGGCAGACACTGGCTTCGGCCAGGGGCAGATTCTGGCGACACCGTTGCAGATGGCGATGGTCGTCGGAGCGGTGATGAACGGTGGCGTTATGATGCAGCCGACTGTCGTCGACACAGTGATCGGGGAGGGCGGGGAAGTTCTGGAGGATTTTTCGAACGACGAATGGCGTCGAGCCATCTCAGGGGACAGCGCCGCCACCGTACGAGACCTGTTGTTAGCGACTGCGGAATATGGCTACTCGAGCGACGTCCAAATCGACGGGTTGACGGTTGGCGGGAAGACAGGTACTGCTGAGCTCGCCGATGGCGAACCTCACTCATGGTTTACCGGATTCGCGGAACAGGGAGACCGAACGTTGGTCGTCTCTGTCATCGTAGAACGCGGCGGACCGGGATCGCAGTCGGCGCTGCCAGTCGGCCGGGCGTTGCTCGAAGCAGCTTTCCAGTAGACGCCGTAATCTCTGGACAGCCTGTACACGAATTCGTGCAGGATTTTCTTAGCGTGAGTTTCAAATTGCGCGCCGCGGCAGACTGATCTAAGATACCTGCGGACTAATCCGGGGGACGGGTCAGTGAGGCATCGCAACAATCTTCTCGAAGATTTCCTACCTCCGGCGATGGACGCCCTCTTATCCTCACATCTATCGCTAAACCGTTAGCGCAATGCGCGAAAGGAATCAAAATGAGCTATGACCAGAATGCGGTGCGGGCTGTCCTCGAACGTGTCCGAGCTGAGGGACGCAGCGCGCTCTCGGCGGAGGAAGCACGCAGCGTCTGCCAGGCGTACGGTATCGCGACACCCGGCGAAGGGTTGGCAACATCTGCGGCAGAGGCAGTCCAGATAGCTCAGGGTCTTGGCTATCCAGTGGTACTCAAAATCGCATCTCCGGACATCCTGCACAAGACCGACGCCGGGGGCGTCGCAGCCGGTCTGGAGAACGACGATGCCGTCGCGCAGGCGTATGATGCCATCCTAAAAAATGCCCATGCCTACAACGCGGACGCGGACATTAGCGGTGTCCAGGTCCAGCAGATGGTCGCAGCGGCCCACGAGGTGATCG
>JBGSWU010000046.1:0-2065 GCA_041751795.1 Thermomicrobiales bacterium | reverse complement strand
GTTGGGGAGGGGTTTTCCCGTACTCCCGCACAGAATGGAGGAACAATGGCAGTTCGAATCGAGCAAAACGAATCGATCGCAATCGTCACGATGAGCCGGCCGGAGGCGTTCAACGCCTTCAATACTGAGCAATTGCGCTCGCTACGTGACGCGGTCGCCGAAGTTACAGCCGATCGCGAGGTTCGGGCCGTTGTTCTGACTGGCGAGGGTCGGCGAGCATTCGCGTCGGGCGCCGACATCAAGGAAATGTCGACGATGCGTCCCAGCGAAGGGCTCGTTTTCGGCCAACTCGGACAATCGGTGACCGCAGCGATCGAAGCCTCACCGCAGCCATGGATCGCTGCAATCAACGGCTATGCCCTTGGTGGTGGCTGCGAAATGGCGCTGGCCTGCGATATTCGCCTCGCGAGCGAGAACGCCGTCATTGGCCAACCAGAGGTTACGCTGGGAATCCTGCCCGGCTGGGGAGCGACCCAGCGGCTGCCACGCTTGATCGGCGCGGGTCTCGCGAGTGAACTCATCCTGACAGGACAACGGTTGAATGCCGATGAAGCCCAACGGGTCGGACTAGTCAACGCCGTCTACCCACAGGATGATCTGCTCCCGAAAGCGATTGAGATGGCGAAGGCCATCGCTGCCAATGCGCCACTGGCCATCAGCGCCAGCAAGCGTGCGATCCTCCTGTCTCGCGACGTCGATCTGACGACTGGACTTGCGTATGAGGCACAAACCTTTGGACTGTTGTTTGATTCAGATGACCAGAAGGCTGGCATGACGGCCTTTCTTGAAAAACGCACAGCGGAGTTTCAGGGAAAGTGAGAGCGGGACACGGGATTCGGGCCACGGGGCTGTTGAACGAAGCGATCCACATCAACCGCCCCGAATCCCGTGTCCCGAATCCCGTGTCCCGAATCCCAGTTCCCAACTGAGGAGGTTTCGTGAAGATACTCGTCGCGGTTAAGCAGGTGCCGGATCCGAACGCGATCCGCTTTGATGGATCAGGGGCGTTTGCAGGTAACACGCCGCGGGTCGTCAACGAATACGACAGCTACGCGCTCGAAGAGGCGATCGCGATGAAGGAGGCTGGAAAAGCCGACGAAGTCGTTGTCCTCTGCGTAGGCGCAACAAACGCGCGTGATGCGATCCAGCGCGGCCTCGCGATGGGAGCTGACCGCGGCATCCTCGTCCAGGCAAGTGAATCGGACCTGACGTCGATGGCCGTCGCGTCGATCATCGCGGCTGAAGTTCGCGACGGCGGCTACGATCTGGTGTTTGTCGGCCAGGAATCGAGTGATGGCGGCACCGGGAACACTGGTCCACAACTGGCAGCGCTGCTCGACATCCCGTTAGTGTCGAACGTCGTCGGGCTTGAATTCGAGGGCGGTTCCCTGACCCTTCAGCGCGAGGTCGAGGACGGTCGTCACATCGTCGAGGTCACACCTCCTGCCGTCATCTGCGCGCTGACCGGCCTCAACGAGCCACGCTCCCCATCGCTCAAAGGCATCATGGCCGCCCGGAAAAAGCCGATCGAGGACAAGAGCATCAGCGACTACGACACACCGGACACGCAAACCGAATGGGGCCAACTCTTCAGCGAGAAACGCACCGTTGAGGCAACGATCATTCAGGGCGATGATCCTGAAGCCGCCGCGAAGCAGCTTGTCGGACTGCTGCGAGAGAAAAAGCTTATCTAAAGGATCGGAACGCTCAACGGCACGCGCCTGCGCGTTCGATTCCGAACGACGTTGCTATCGGGAGGGTGAATGGCATCAGGAGTTCTCGTCATCATTGAGACCAGTGTCGGGCAGGTTCGCGATACGGCGCTCGAACTGCTGGGTACCGCGCGAGAGATTGCCGACGGCGGTCAGGTCACTGCAGTCGTCATCGGCAGCGGCGTCCAGGCGGCAGCCGAGGATGTCGCCGGTCGCGGGGTCGACAGTGTCCTCTTCGTCGATGCACCAGTGTTGGAGCGCTACACGACGGACGGCTATACGAAAGCGATTGAAGCGGCAATCGAAGCGACGGATCCGAGCGTCGTTCTCTTTCCGGGAACAACGGCTGGTCG
>JBGSWU010000045.1:0-3239 GCA_041751795.1 Thermomicrobiales bacterium | reverse complement strand
GCGATCAAGATCCGCTCGGAGTTGAGTCCGTCGAGCAGGTGGTAGAAGCCACGGCCAACCTCACCGACGACATCGTCGTCCGCGACGTACAGATCGGTCATCACGAGCCGGTTGGAATCAACGGCGTTGCGGCCCAGTTTGTCGATCACCTCCAGCGTGCAATGGTCTGGGTCGAGATCGGCGAAGAAGAGGGTCAGGCCGAGGAGTGGTTTGGCGGGATTGCGTAGTGATGTCCGTGCCAGGATGAGTGCCTTCTGGGCGTGCTGAGCGTTCGAGAGCCAGGCTTTTTCTCCATTGAGCCGCCAGCCGTCGCCGTCACGTTCGGCTTGTGTCTCAATCCGCGAGGTGTCGGTTCCGGCGCGGGCTTCGGTGACACCGAACGACATCCTGAGTTCGCCAGTCGCCAGTTTGGGCAGGTAGCGCTCGCGCATTCGTTCTGAGCCGTGTTTCACGATCGGGTCCGGCGGGAAGATCGCCAGATGGATCGGTGATGCTCCGCTCGTCCCGGCCCCACTCTCGCAGATCGCGTGGAGCAGCAGCGCAGCTTCGGTGACGCCGAGTCCCTTGCCGCCGTACTCGGCTGGGATTGCCGTCCCGAACCAACCAGCGTCGGCGAAGGCGTCGACAAACGCTTCCGGATAGGCTTCGGTCTGGTCGATGTCGTACCAGTAGTCGAGCGAAAACCTGTCAGCCAGCGCGCGAGTCTCACGAACGACTTCTTCGTGGCTTGGGTCAGTCGAGAAATCCATCTGCCTATCCATCCGTCACTAGCGGTATCTCCTGTCGTCGCCCATTATGCGTTGTCATCAACGCAGTGGGTGGCCGCCAGGGAAATGGCGCTGGTCATCTTCTCGACGCAGGCATACGATGACGACTGACGTGGCGGACGTGGTCCACGAAATGGAGGGTGTTGATGCGGGATATCCGTAGATTGCTGAGGATCGAGCATCCGATCATTCAGGCTCCAATGGCGGGTGCGACGACGCCAGACATGGTGGCGGCAGTCTCAAATGCTGGTGGGCTGGGAATGCTGCCAGGTGCATACCTGACCGCAGATCGACTGGCGGCTGATATCGCGTCCGTCCGCCAACTGACCGATCGACCGTTCGGTGTCAACCTCTTCGCGGGCGGCGAGCAATCGTCCGCTGGTGCAGATCCCACGCCGATGCTGGCGATTCTCGGTCGCGCTCATCGTGAGCTGGGATTGCCGGAGCCGACGATTCCTGATGTCGCGCCGATGGCGTTCGACGAAGCGTTGGAACTGGTGCTCGGTTCGAGTGTGCCGGTGTTCAGTTTCACGTTTGGTATCCCCAGCGCAGATGCAATGGCGGCATTGAAAGAACGCGGGATCGCCGTGCTTGGGACGGCTACGACGGTCGATGAAGCGCAGCAACTTGCGGATGCGGGCGTGGACGTCATTGTCGCGCAAGGGAGTGAAGCTGGCGCACATCGAGGCACCTTTTCCGGCTCGTTCGAGGCGGCAATGGTGGGAACGATGGCGCTCGTTCCTCAGATCGTCGATGCCGTCGATCTCCCGGTTGTCGCGTCAGGCGGCATCATGGATGGTCGTGGGATCGTCGCGGCAGAAGCGCTTGGTGCCAGCGGCGTTCAACTCGGGACCGCCTTCCTGACATGCAAGGAGGCAGGGATCCCTGATGGGTACAAAGCAGCGATTCGGAACGCGCAGGACGACGACACGGCGCTGACGCGCGCCTTTTCCGGACGACCTGCCCGTGGGATTGTGAATACATTTATGGAAGAGGTCGAGGCGCAACCATCCGCGATCCTGCCCTTCCCACTCCAGAACCACGCCACACGCCCAATGCGCAACGCCGCTGCGACTGCGGGAGACACACGCTTCCTCTCGCTCTGGGCTGGGCAGGGAGCGCGGATGGCTCGCGAGACGACGGCTGCCGATCTGGTTGCAGCGCTGGTTCGGGAGGCGGCAGAGGTGCGCGCCCGGATTGCTTCGGGGAGTTAATCCGGCGAGTTGGCGTCGGTACGCTCGTTCGGCGTATGGTGCAGCGGTAAGCGGAGGGTGAAAGAACTCCCGGCGCCCTCGCTGCTGGTGACGCTGATCGTTCCACCGTGTTGTTCGACGATTTGCCGGGCGCTGGCGAGGCCGATCCCGGTCCCACCAATCTGCCCAATGACGTTCGACGCACGCTCGAAGCGATCGAAAATGCGCTTGATGTCGGCCTCCGGAATGCCGATGCCGTCATCTTCGACGGTGACGAGCGCATACGTGTCGTCATTCACTACCTCGGAGGCAATCGTCACGACGATCTCACTGCCGTTCGGGCTGTACTTGATCGCATTGGAGATGAGATTGCCGATTGCGCGGCTCAACCTCGTCGCGTCCCATTGACCGATGAGATTGGTTGTCGAGGTTTCGACGCTCATCTGATGCCGGTCAGTGGTTTGTTGCTGGAGTGTCACAACCTGCTGGACCAGATCCACCAGATTGGTGGGCAATCGATTCAGATGGAGCAACTGTCCCATACGCAGTTGGGTAAGGTCGATCATCTCCTCGATCTGCCGGACCATCTGGGAAATCGTGCTATCGATCCGGTCGAGTCCACTGCTGAGTCGTTCGGGTGGCACGGTGCCATCACGGGCGACGCCGCGTTGAAGGAGTTGGACCATTCCCTTGATCGAGGTTAACGGGGTCTTCAGATCGTGGGCCGCCGAAGCTACGAACTCATCGCGTGTGCGAACGGCGTCCTGGACCTGCTGGTACAGCCGTGCGTTGTCGAGGGCGATCGCTGCCTGGCTGGCGATACCAAGTACGAGCCGTTCTGCTCGTTCGGTGAAGATAGCGGGTTCCTCGTGGCCGAAGAACAGGCCCCCGAGCACTTCCCCATTCGCCGTAATGACCGGAACCGCCATATAGCTGCGAACCGGGAGATGTCCATCCGGCATACCCTGATAGGGAGGATTGTTTCCGTAGCGTGGATCGGTCGCCACATCGTCCAGGCGAACGACGCCTTCGCCGCGAAACGTTGGTCCAAAGATCATCGTATTGCGTGGCATTGGAAAGCCGGAAAATGCTTCGAGTGGAACCCCGGATACCGAATACAGCGTGAATGATTCGCCTCGCTCGTCGATGACGTTGTAGAAGAACGCGCCGAACTGGGCACCAGTGAGCGCCGTTCCAGCGTCGGTCACCATCTGGACGAGTGTATCCCGGTCGAGTTGTGCGGAGACCGCCTGCGCAACGCGGTGAATCGTTTCCAGGT
>JBGSWU010000044.1:0-9146 GCA_041751795.1 Thermomicrobiales bacterium | reverse complement strand
CTCGTCCGGCTCGGTCAGCGCGCGCTCGAATCATCGGACGTTCGGACGCGAGCGCGGCCCGTTCTTGAGGCACTACACCACCGCTTCAACGAGACGGTCAACCTTGGAGTCTTCGCTGACTCGTTAGTCGCCTACGTCGACATGATGGAGAGCGATCAGGGGTTGCGGATGGCGGCACGCGTTGGCGTGACCGACCAGATGCACTCGACAGCGCTCGGGAAGGCAATTCTCAGCTACTTGCCAGCGGATGAGCAGGATCGCATCCTCGCCTACCCCCTTGTTCGTCGCACCGATCGAACGATTACCGATCCCGATGCGCTGCGCTGCGAATTGTCGGTGATTCGACAACTCGGTGTTGCCGAAGATCGTGGAGAGAACGAGGTTGGCGCTCATTGTTACGGAGCACCGGTGTTTGACCATCAGGGTCACGTCGTTGCCGCCGTCAGCGTTGCGAGTCCACAGAGTCGCGTCGATGTGGAGCGCGGGCGGCAGATCTCGGAAGCAGTTCGTGACGCAGCGGCGGACATTACGGAGCGCCTTGGTGGCAGGTGGCCGATCGAGCGCGACTGGATCGAATCCCAAACTGCGGGCAACAGTGACGCTCCCATACAGGAGGCTGCGTCAGGCGTTGCGGGTGACGACTGACGATACTGGGGCGTGATGACGAAAAGATGCGATCCTGTTCCGCAGGCGCGGTTGTGAATTCCACTGATGTCCTGGCACGGCGATCTACGCTATCCCGGTGACAGCGGCGACGCTTGCGCGACCCACGCCGAGGATGCCGAACCGCACCTCGTGGAAACCGGCCTCATCGAGGCGGTGCGCCCAGAGTTCGGCGAGGTTGCGAACATCCTCGCGGGATGTCCGCCACGGCGGCTGGACGATGATCGCAGCGTTACCGCCTGATTGCATGACACGTCGCATCTCCGACAGGCTGACGACCGGCTGCGGCCAGTCGCGAGGGCTGTTGACGGCGAACACCTTGTTGAACGTTGCATCCGGCCAGGGGAGATTCGCCGACCCTCCGTGGTGGAGTTCGACATAGCCGCTCTCGATCGCATCGTGATTGCGGGCGCGCGCCGCCGCCAGCAGCGTCTCGGATGTTTCGATTCCGCAAACCTTGCCGAGCGCAGCAATCTCAGCGGCTCGTTCGATGCCGAGACCTTCGCCGCAACCAACATCGAGCACGACATCTTCAAGGTCCAGCGCGATCAGCATCGTCACTCGACGATACAGTTCCACGTCATCGCGCCCGGTTACCAGGCCCACGATGCGTCGCGCTGCGGTTCTCGGGACGACAAGCAGCGATGACGTACTGGGGATCAATGCAGAAAAACGTGATTCGGAGGGTGTATCGTCGTGCAATTCACTCATCCGTCGAATGTATCACAGGCAGCATCGATTCCTCACGCTTGTGTCAGAAGGCGACCTGCGGTACGGCTCGTTCGGGGGCGGCAGCGTCGAGGGTGAAGAGTGGCTCGTGAGTGAAGCCGAGCATCCCGGCGACGAAGACTGCCGGGATTGTTTCACGAGCGGTGTTGTACTCCATCACACTGTCGTTGTAATGCTGCCGGGAAAACGCGATCCGGTTTTCCGTGCTGGAGAGTTCTTCCTGTAACGCGAGCATGTTCTCACTGGCACGCAGCTGGGGGTAATTCTCGGCGACGGCAAACAGTGAGCGAATCGCGCCCGACAGTTGATTTTCAGCCTCGGCGCGCTGCTGGACGTTGGCTCCGGCTGAAATCGCCTGACTGCGTGCCTGGGTGACCCGTTCGAGAATGCCCTGCTCGTGGGCCATGTATCCCTTCACGGCGTTGACGAGATTCGGAATCAGATCGTGTCGCCGGTTGAGTTGAACATCGATCTGGCCCCAGGCGTTGCGAACCTGATTGCGTTTGCCAACCAGCCCGTTATAGACCACGATCATGAAGATGGCGACCGCCAGGATGATGACGCCGATGACAAGTGCGACCCACATGGAATGTTCCTTTCAATCGTCCGCCGAAATGCCATCGGCTGACTTGCCGGGGAGATCGTGTATCAGCCGGTGTCGAGACTGGAATTGCGTGACGGTTCATCCATCAAGCATCACTCACTCCTTGCATCACGTTGGTGCAATCAACGCGAACAGCCCGTAGACGACCATCATCAGGATCGCGCAGGCGCCGAGTGCCAGCATCCCGAGCAGCGCTAGTGCGACGACCATCAGAATGGCGACAACAATCATTAAAACGATGAAAATCGGAGCGATGAAGATCCGAACGAGTGGATTGACCTTCACGTCATCACGGACCTGAATCCGTGGGCGCTTCCGAGCGCTTGTCGCTTCAGGAACGGATGCTCCCATTCGCCGCAGCTTTTGTAGGCGCTCTGCCAGCGGTGGGTGGAAACTGACGACACTGCCGCCACTGACCGCGCTGAAACCGGAGCCGATTTTCGGACCAACAACAAAGAGCGGACCGGCCCACTTCCCGCCGGGAATGATCGCTCCACGTTTCACCAGCCCGGTCAGCCCGTGAGACACCCAGTCCGGTTGGCGCGTGAGCTGGACGGCGGACGCATCTGCGAGGTAGCGCCGGGTGCGCCAGAGGAATGCCAGCATCGGCTCCAGCATGAAGCTGGTCAGCATCATGATCATGATCTGTGGCAACGTCGCTGCCATGTAATACGGCAGCATGACCATCATCCGCGCCATCTTCAACGCGCGTGGCACCGCGTAGGCGACGTACTCGCGTTGATACCAGACGATCCAGCCAGCGAGCGCGAACACGCCGAAGAGTGACATCCGCCGGAGTCCGTCAGGGAACTCCAGGAGGAGTGTCGCGGCGAAGACGACGATGAAGAGCAACGGGAAGTAGAGGAGTAACCGCACTGACGGTCCGGGCTGCTCGGTGACGACGGTATTCGGATCTTCATCCATGAAGTCGAAGTCGTCGGAGTTATCCTCCCAGATACCGGAGGTCAGCATGTCCGAGATGATGCTCGCTTCGGCAGCGTGCTCGTGGGGCTTGTGGCGGCTGAAGACATAGCCGAGCATCCGTCTGACCGTCGCTCGGGCTGGCCCGGAAATCGGCGCTTTGACTAGCGCAGAGGCGAAGCCGAAGGTCTGGAAAATCGCGACGATCGACATCGCGCCACGCAGGTCGCCATTGCCGATCGATGCGACCAGGTGTGCCAGCACACCCTGCGTCTCGTCCCGGTCGAGATCGTCCAGCAATGGGCGTGAGACGACGATCGTGGCATCGTCCGGAGAGGAGCCGATCGCTGCGGCATTGGCGGCATCTGAGTCGATCAGCCGGACGCGTGGGGTCGGGAGCCCCGCTGCCAGTGCCATTTCCTCGACGACGTTGACGAGTTGGCGTTCTTCCAGATCGGTCATGACTGGTTCGCGTGCACCCAGTGAAAGCAGGACGCCGCCCACACCACCATGGCGGAACAACTGAATCAGGATCGGCCAGATGATCAGCATCAGGACGATTCCAGGCAGGAGCCAGACAGCGGCTGCCTTGACGAACAGCGAGATCGGTACGTTGCGCCACTCGCTTTCCTCGACGCCCGGCGTCGCAGGATCATCCAGCGCTTCGATGACATCTGCCAGCACGAGGCCGGTGCTGCGGTAGGCGTCCCAGATGAGATCGGGGACAGGAACGACGATATGTAGGAGGCGCGTCAGAATCAGGATGACAGCGAAGACGATTGGTGTCAGCACAAACGAGAGTGGGATGCCGGTGATGATCGCCGCAACAGCCGACCCGACCGTCAGTTTCCAGGTAGCCCGCCGGTGACGTCGCTGGGCCGCGAAGAAACTCTCGCGATCGGCGGGCCCAAGGATCGGAGCGTAGACCGACGCCTCGTGGGGGCGAATGCGCGGCAGAGTCGGCGCTGTCTGGACGATTTGCGGAGGGTTGGCAGGTGCCGCGGCCATCCCGGGTATCCCGGCTGGAAACGCGGCGGCGATTGCGGCGGCAGTCGTTGGTGACGTGGCTGCGGTTGGTTCCCCAGCGGGCGCAGCGGAATGCAGCAACTCACCGCACGACTCGCACGTCGCATTGCGCTGAGGGTTCCACAACCCGCACCTGGGACAGACCATCCTGGGCCGCTCCCGTTCTCGATGCTTCCGTGAGTTTTCGAGGACAGTGTAGCGCATTCAGGAGCGATCGAACGATAATCTGAATCGAAAGCATGGGATGCGAGAACGATGGTGACGATCGTAGTGAATCCTCGATAATTTCCACTCGTACGAGTGGGGAGCGTAGATGCAGATCGAGACGACACGGTTAATCCTGCGCGAGTTCCGGGAGGATGACTGGGTGGACGTTCTGGGCTACTGGAACGATCCGTCATACCAGCGCTACTACCCGGATATAGAAGACCGAGCCAGCGTTGTCCGGGATCTTGTCACGACGTTCGTCGCCTCGCAATCGGCGGAGCCGCGCCGGATCTGGCAACTAGCGATGTCCGATGCGAGCGACGGACGGCTGATCGGCAACTGCGGTATCCGCGTCAACAACCCAGACATCGGCGAGGCCAACATCGGTTACGAACTCAACCCAGGCTATTGGGGACGTGGCTATGCGACCGAAGCGGCCACGGCAATCGTCCGGTTTGGCTTTGAGTCGTTGGACCTCCATCGGATCTGGGCCGAATGCGTCGCTGACAACACCGGCTCGTCCCGTGTGCTTGAAAAACTCGGCATGCGACGCGAGGCTCACTTTCGAGAGCATCAGTATTACCGCGGGCGCTGGTGGGACACGCTGATCTACGCTGTTCTCGCGCACGAATGGCATATCCCGACCGACCAGCACACGAGATTCGCAATCTCGGGCTGATGTTGACACGAGACTGTTACATCTGACTCAGGAATCATGCTCGCCTGCGATGGCTGTTCCGGTAGTGTAACCGGGAGGGGCGTGGACGGTTTCCGCGCCATCCGCAGCTCGAAGGGAGCATGACATGACATTTGATGTAGGCATCGGAGAGTCCGTCCTCACGAGTGACGGCAAGGACATTGGTAAGGTCGATGGTCTGGTCGTCGACCCCGACAGCATGGACATGCTGGAGATCATCGTCCACAAGGGATTCCTGTTTTCCACCGACCGGATCATCGACGTCGTCTACATCGATCGCGTGGATGACGATGGGACGATCCACCTGAACGTCGATGCATCACGGGCAAACGACTTCCCTCCATATGTCACGCATGAGTACGTCGTCGCGACGGGCACTGACCGAGGGGCGATGCCGGTTGGTGTCGGTATTGGTCCCACGGTGAATCAACCGATCATGTGGCGTGCGCGACCGGTTGGTCGCGGAATGCATGTCACCGGCGAAGCCGGGTATCTTGCAGCCGTCGCCCAGGCGGTTCCCGTTGAAGTGCGATCCGATCTGCCGACCGCTGCCGTCGTGATCGACGCAGGCACGGATGTGATCGCGGCGGACGGACAAAAGATCGGGACGGTCGATGACATTCTCTACAATGACGAGGATGAATTGACAGGCTTCATCGTTGAGGCTGGATTCTTCCACCATCGTGACATCCCCGTCCCGATCTCCAACGTTGCTGCGATCACAAGCCGCTATGTACGACTGAATGTCGACGCGGTGACGATCAAAGGCAAGTAATGGACCGTCCGGCGAGGGGTTGGACGAGACCTGCCAATGCTGCCAGGCGCATCATCGTCGATGTCCTGTTCCTCACCGCAACAACCAGACTCGATGTGTGGCGCCGGATTCGATTTCCGGCGCCTGCGCGTTCGGATCTCGTACCCGTGAACCAATGCAATCCAGAAGGGACCTGGCCCGTTGACAATCGCCACCCCACCACGTATCTCCAGCACTGATCTCAGAATCGATCCGTACGGGCCGAGCGAGATGGCTGGGCGCGCACAGCAGGTCGGCGTTGCCAAGGCGCGGTTCGATACGTTGACGTTGCTGACGCTCGGCGTTCTGGCAGGAGCGTTCATCGCGCTTGGTGCCGTCTTCGCGACGGTCGTGAGTGTTGACTCGACGCTCGGCTGGGGGCCGACTCGACTGCTGACAGGCGTTGCCTTCTCCCTCGGACTGATCCTCGTTGTGATCGCAGGAGCCGAACTATTCACCGGCAACGCATTGATCGTGATGGCCTGGCTGGGAAGGAAGGTTTCGACTGCGCAGTTGTTGAGAAACTGGGGGTTGGCCTATGTCGGCAACCTGCTTGGCGCACTGGGAACCGTTGGCCTCGTCTACGCATCCGGTCAGTGGAAACTCGCGGGTGGACAGATTGGCGTGAACGCCGTCACCCTTGCCAACTCCAAAGTCCAGATGACGTTCGTCGAGGCGGTAGCGCGAGGTGTGCTTTGCAATGCACTGGTGTGCCTTGCCGTCTGGCTATGCTTTTCGGCCCGCAGCAACGTCGATCGTGTTGTCGCGATCGTTCCGCCAATTGCGGCGTTCGTTGCAGCCGGCTTCGAGCATTCGATAGCGAACATGTACTTCATCCCACTCGGCATCATTCTGAAGAAACAAGATGTCGTCCAGGCTGCTGGCGGACCAGCGGCTGAAGCGACATCGAGCCTGACATGGACTGGTTTCCTGACCGATAACCTGCTGCCAGTGACGATCGGGAACGTCATCGGCGGCGGCCTGTTGGTTGGTGCCGTGTACTGGCTCGTCTACCTGCGTGGATCGCAACGCGCTGGTGATACCGCCATGTTTCCACCGAACGGCATCGCCAGCGGGATCGATCTCACTTCGAGCGACGCAGTCCAAGAAACTGGACGTCCGCGAACGCTGCGACGACCAGCGCCTGAGCGATGACGAAGACGACACCGGCAGCAGTTGGCCCGACCCAGCCGCTAACGAGCAGGAGCAGGCTGTCGATCGCCCACAGCAGGTTGAGTCCGACGATCGTCCATGCACCTCGACGTGGGATTTCTGTGCGCGTCGCGACGTAGAGAACTGCAGCGGTGTAGGGCAGCAGGCTGATACCGGTCACTCGCAGCAGGAGCGTCGGCAGGTCGAACAGGTTCCCGAGCGGCCCAGCTGCCAGCGTCAGGAGCACCCCGGAACTGCCAGTGACGACGGAATCGGCCAGGAGTGCCCGTCGAAGCAGGCTCATTGGGCGCGCTGTTACGTTCATCGCAATCGTGTTCATGACGATCCTCGATTCGATGAGCCGAGGTCCGCTGAGATGACGGCGGACCTCGGCAGACGGTTTCAGGTCGTGACGCTGTCGAAGAAGCCGCTCAGCGATCGCAGCCGCCCATCCGGCGCGACGATCCCGGTGTCGGTTCCGGCAATGACCGGGTCGCCTCCGTCTGGCGCGACAACCTCCCAGCGAAAGCGGACACGATCGTTGTGGGATTCGATTGTGCCGACACGTCGGAGTTGGTGATCCGGCATCTGCTGCTGAACCGCCGCAATGGCTGTCTCGATTTCACCATGACCGTCGCCTGACAGCATCGGATCGCGGTAGTTTATGTCCTCGGCCAGGGCACTCGCGATGAGTTCGCGCCGTCTGCCTGGATCGATCTCGTTCCAGATCGCGATGTACGCGTCAACGATCGTGCCGATATCCGTCGTCGTTGTGGACATGCTGGACCTCCTTCGTCCGTTTCATCCTGCCAGCATCCGTTGCTGCCGGGTTTCATGCGTCCATTCTGTTCAGCACCGTGCACGGCGTCGATTACCTCTCGGGTAATGGCGGCAATGCACTGAGAGCGATACGATGTGGGCATGGCAACTCAACATCAACCGCATCGACCGGTCGGAGAGCAGTTGCGTGAGTGGCGGCAGCATCGTCGCCTCAGTCAACTCGACCTCGCGCTGAATGCCGATGTATCGACGCGTCATCTCTCGTTCATGGAAACTGGTCGGGCGCTCCCCAGCCGCGAGATGCTGGTCCGGTTGGCTGAACATCTCGATGTCCCGTTGCGCGAACGCAATGCGCTGCTCGTCGCGGCTGGCTATGCGCCGGTGTACGCCGCGACCCCGCTCGACGATCCGGCCATGCGCGTGGTGAAGGAAGCGGTTGACCTCGTCCTGGCTGGACACGAGCCATACCCAGCGCTGGCCATCGACCGGCACTGGAACCTCGTCGCCGCCAATCGCGCCGTTGCGCCATTATTGGATGGCGTGTCGCCTGATCTGCTGACACCGCCGGTCAACGTCCTGCGAATCAGCCTCCATCCGGACGGACTGGCGCAACGGATCGTCAACATCGGTCACTGGCGACAACACATTCTTGCCCGACTGATGCGGCAGGTGGAACTGAGCAACGATCCAGCCCTGCTGGACCTGCGGAAGGAACTGGCGGCGTATCCGGCACCCGACGATTCCGGACATCGCCTTGACGACGCTCGCTATGGCGGCCTCGTCGTCCCGATTCGGCTGCGGATGGATACCGGCGTCCTCTCGTTCTTCACGACCACCACCGTCTTCGGCACCGCCGTCGACATCACCCTCGACGAACTGGCAATCGAGTCGTTCTTCCCGGCGGATACCGCGACGATGGATGCTTTACGCAGGTGATGGGTGCCAGGCGGTAGGCGTCAGGGAAGTGAGCAGCTCTTGAATAGCAGCCCGATCGCCCTGAGGACGTCGCTACAGTCATCGTGTCGGGTTGGACGGCCTACCTCCCCTGTAATCCTGAACCGCAGTGAAGGATCGCTCTGCTCTTGATAAGTCGGTCGGTTCGGACAAGCGATACTTCCTCGGTTGAACTATGGCATTCAGGTGAGAACGCAGGGGAGATCCTTCACTGCGGTTCAGGATGACAGGGGGAGCAGGACGACCCTCGTCGACATGTTCACTGTGGTGGACGACTCAGGACTGCTTTGGGACATGGGACACATCGGTTCAGCCGGGAATAACCTGATGCCTGACGTCGACGTCCCGCGGCAATTGCCCATTTACACGCAACTCGTCACGGTACGACGACAACGCGCGACGGTAGCGATCGATCGTCGGGTCGCTGCTGGTGTCGAGGATGACATCGAACGCAAGCGCGAGTGCGCTGTGAGCGTCGCTGTTCGACAGGTGGCTGAGGGCGAGGAAGCAGCGCATCGCGTGGTTCGCCGGGTACTCCGCGACACCTCGTTCTAGGAGCGCGAGCGAGTCCGCGACCCGTCCGACATTCCGGTAGGTGCTACCGAGGCCGAGCACCAGTC
>JBGSWU010000043.1:0-3652 GCA_041751795.1 Thermomicrobiales bacterium | reverse complement strand
GGTGGTACCGCGGGTGAGAATGTTCAGCCCGTCCTCGATGATTCGAGGGCGGGTTTTTGTGTTTCTTGAAACTGATATTTCAGGTACCCGAGTTGAACGAAGCAATTCAGTTGAGAACGACGTGCGAAGTCAACATGGCCGATCGAGACAACGATAAGGGAGACGTCTGATGGCGAAGGCGACGAACGTGTTTAAGGAAGTCGAGACGAGGGCAGATTTTCCGGCGATGGAGCGCGAACGGCTTCGCCACTGGTACGACGACGGGATCGTAGAAACGTACTTGAAGCGGAACGACGATTCCGAAACGCGTTGGTCGTTCCTCGATGGCCCGATCACCGCCAACAACCCGATGGGCGTTCACCATGCCTGGGGTCGCACCTACAAAGACCTCTACGTTCGCTATCACACGATGCTGGGACACAAGCAACGCTATCAGAACGGGTTCGACTGCCAGGGACTCTGGGTCGAGGTCGAGGTCGAGAAAGAACTTGGCCTGGCGACGAAGCGCGATATCGAGGAGTTCGGGATCGATCGCTTCGTCGAGCTGTGCAAGGAACGCGTCCTCAAGTACGCGGGAATCCAGACGGAGCAGACCAAGCGGCTCGGCAACTTCATGGATTGGGACAATTCGTACTACACGATGTCCGATACCAACAACTACACTATTTGGCATTTCCTGAAGACCTGCCACGAAAAAGGTTGGATCTACAAGGGCGACGACGTCATGACCTGGTGCCCGCGCTGCGGAACCGGTATTTCCGAGATGGAACTCAACGAGGGATACCAGGACCGTACGCACCGGTCGGTCTACGTGCACCTGCCGTTGGAGAACGAAGATGCATCGCTGCTGGTATGGACGACGACACCGTGGACGCTAACGAGCAACGTCGCCGCAGCCGTTCATCCGGAGTTGAGCTACGTCAAGGTCCGACAGGACGCCCACACGTTCTATCTGGCGAAGGATGCCGCAGCCCACGCGCTGAAAGGCGACTTCGAGACACTGGACGAGGTTAAGGGTTCGGAACTCGTCGGGCGTCGATACCGGGGGCCATTCGATGAACTACCGGCCAACGCTGCTGTCGAGCATCGGGTTATTGCCTGGGACGATGTCGCCGCTGACGAAGGAACTGGCATCGTCCACATCGCTCCTGGATGCGGTAAGGAAGACTACCGTCTCTCCAAGGAGCAGGGATTGCAGATCGTCGCGCCGATCGACGAGCTTGGGAACTATCTTGACGGGTTCGACTGGCTGAGTGGGATGTATGTCCACGAGGTTGCGATGCCGATCGTCCGCAACCTCCGAGAAAAAGGTCTCCTGTATCGCGATCACGAATACACCCACCGCTATCCGACGTGCTGGCGCTGCAAGACCGATCTCGTGTTCCGTCTCGTCGATGAATGGTTCATTGGTGTCGACGGGATGCGCGAGCGAATGATGGAACTGACGCGCGAGATTCGCTGGATTCCTGAGTTCGGTGAAGAGCGAGAGATCGACTGGCTCCGCAACATGGACGACTGGATGATCTCCAAGAAGCGCTACTGGGGGCTTGCACTACCGATCTACGAGTGTCCCGAATGCGACACGTTCGAAGTGATCGGGAGCAAGGCCGAGCTCGATGAGCGGGCCGTGGAGGGCTGGGAGGAGTTCGAAGGGCACTCCCCACACCGACCGTGGGTTGACCACGTAAAGATCGCCTGTAAAGGCTGCGGCAAGCCAGTGTCGCGCATCAAGGACGTCGGCAATCCATGGCTGGACGCTGGGATCGTGCCGTTCTCGACGATGGGCTACACCGAAGATCGCGACGATTGGCGTAATTGGTTCCCGGCTGACTTCATCACCGAGTCGTTTCCAGGTCAGTTCCGCAACTGGTTCTACTCGATGCTGGCACAGTCCACGGCATTGACGGGGGAAGCGCCGTACAAGACGGTCCTTGGCTTCGCGTTGTTGCGGGATGAGCACGGCAAGGAGATGCACAAGAGCGCGGGAAACGCGATCTGGTTCGATGATGCTGCCGACATCATGGGTTCCGACGTGATGCGCTGGCTGTATTGCCAGACGAATCCGAGTACCAACCTCAACTTCGGATACCACATCGGTGACGAAATGCGTCGGCGATTCATTCTCCCACTCTGGAACTCATACGCGTTCTTCGCTAACTACGCAGCGCTCGACGGGTTCGATCCAACTGAATCGCAGAACGACGTTCCGTTGGCCGAGCGAACGATGCTCGACCGTTGGATACTCTCCCGGTTGCAGGGGGTGATCGGAGATGTCCGCACTGCGCTGGACGACTACGATCAGGTTGCTGCGACGCGTGTTCTTGAGCGGTTCGTCGTTGAGGAATTGTCGAACTGGTACATCCGACGCAATCGCCGTCGGTTCTGGAAAACCGAAGCGGATCGAGACAAGGCAGCAGCTTACCTGACGCTGTACGAGGTATTGGTTTCGTTGGCAGGGCTGCTGGCACCATTCACGCCATTCATGGCAGACGAGATGTACGAGAACCTGGTGTTAAGTGTCCGGCCCGATGCCGTACCGTCGGTTCATCTCACCGACTTCCCGGTGGCCGACCAGTCGAAGATTGATCGCGATCTCGACCGGGACATGTCGGCGTTGCTTCAGGCAGTGAATCTCGGACGCGCGGCTCGGAACAAGGCAAATGTCAAAGTTCGCCAGCCGCTTCCAGAAGTTCGAATCTGGGCGCGTACCGAAGCAACTCTGGCAGCCGTCGAGCGAATGCAGGAGCAATTACTCGACGAACTGAACGTCAAGGCACTTGGGCGGATTGACGATCCCGCAGAGTATGCGACGTACGTAATCCGGCCAAACCTGTCGGTGCTGGGTCCGAAGTACGGGAAGCAGCTCGGAGTCGTACGTGGGCTGTTAGCCGAGGCTGATGTGACGACGGTTGCGCAGACGATCCGGGCGGGGGAGAGTCTGTCGCTTGGTGACTTCACATTCACCCCAGACGAAGTGCTCGTGGATGTCAAGGAGCGCGAAGGCTTCAACGTTGCTGAGGAGGGCGACCTGTTGGTCGCGCTCGACACGACGTTGACGCCCGAACTGGTGGCCGAAGGGCTCGCACGTGACTTCGTTCGCGGTGTTCAGGACGCTCGCAAGGACGCCGGACTACGCATCGAAGACACAATCCGGCTAGCCTGGACTGCGTCTGCCGAAGCCGGGGCCGCGATCGAACGGCATCTCGAAGAGATTGCCGCCGAGACGCTCGCTCGCGAGGCCGCACCAGGCTGGGTCGACGGTGCCGACTTCAAGGCGACGGTCAAAGTTGGAAACGAACAGGTCCAGGTTGGGATCACCCGCGTCGGGAGCTTGAGCGAGGAGCGATAGACGAGCCTCACCACCACCCAAGGGATACGTGGCCCTCTCCCGGTTTCGGTGAGGGGGCATTCTTATGGGTGTCGACGGGAATGAGACTGTAGTTCTCCGTGGGAGCCTGAGCGGCGTGGGGCGTTGGAGACGGCGGTGGATCTGTTGCGGGAGTTGCTGGCGGATGGGCCGGTGGCGTCGCGGGAGGTTGAGGCGGCGATGTCGGTGGCGGGGTTTTCGATATCGACACTGGCGCGTGCGAAGCGAGAAGTCGGGGTGATCGCGGAACGAGCAGGCATATCTAAAGGTCATGATGGACGAGAT
>JBGSWU010000042.1:0-2655 GCA_041751795.1 Thermomicrobiales bacterium | reverse complement strand
TTCTCCTTTGTATGTCGTGTCATGGGAACGGTCGGACCAACGTATTCCGCACAACGGTTCGATTGCTCTTGTCAGCGCACGATCTATGTCCGTGGCGTCACGCCTCGGAAACGACCTTCGGAGTTCATTCGTTCGCTTGTCAGAACGTGGACTGCGTACAACACGCAACACGATTTGAATTGAGTGGGTCAGCACACTGGGGCTGAGGTAACACAGTGGGTTGTTACCGGGGTTGCTGGCTGTTTGCCAGAAGGCCATTGAAACGAAGTGTATCACGAACGAACGTTCGCCTTCTTCCGACACTCATCGCCGACATGCTGTAACGCCGGATCTACGGGCAGAATCGGAGAACGACGATGATATGATTGACGCTCCTTTAATTGAGTGGCTTGGCATATTCATTCCCAACCCTCTCAGTTCATTGTTGTCTGGTTTCCGCGCCCTTCTACGTGCGTAGAAGGAGAAGATAGGTTTGCGTGTCAATGGATGTGGCTCGAATGCGTGCCGAGTGGTTCGGCAATGTCCGGGGAGACGTGCTCGCTGGAATTGTGGTGGCGCTCGCTCTCATTCCCGAGGCGATTGCGTTCTCAATCATCGCCGGAGTTGACCCGAAAGTCGGGTTGTATGCGTCATTTTCAATGGCAGTTGTCATCGCCTTCGCTGGTGGCCGGCCCGGAATGATCTCGGCGGCGACTGGCGCGATGGCACTACTGATGGTGACACTCGTTCGAGACCATGGCCTGCAGTATCTCTTTGCCGCAACGATCCTGACCGGCATCCTTCAAATTGGTGCCGGGGTTCTCAAGCTTGGGTCGGTGATGCGCTTCATCTCGCGCTCGGTGATGACCGGGTTCGTGAACGCGCTGGCGATCTTGATCTTCATGGCCCAGATTCCGGAAATGACCGATGTCCCCTGGCTGACCTATCCGATGATTGCTGGTGGGTTGGCGATTATCTACCTGCTACCACGCATCACCAAGGCGGTTCCGTCGCCACTGATCTGCATCGTCGCGCTGACCGCGCTCTCGCTGGGTGCCGGATTCGATGTCCGTACCGTTGGCGACATGGGCGAACTCCCGTCATCACTGCCCGTCTTCCTCCTGCCGGATATCCCATTGAACCTTGAGACGTTGATGATCATCCTGCCGTATTCGGCGGGGTTGGCAGTTGTCGGCCTGCTCGAGTCGCTGATGACGGCCTCGATCGTCGATGATCTCACCGACACGACCAGCGACAAGAACCGCGAAAGTTCCGGTCAGGGCATTGCCAATATTGCGACGGGCTTCCTCGGCGGTATGGCAGGCTGCGCGATGATTGGCCAGTCCGTGATCAACGTGAAGTCAGGCGGTCGAGGTCGATTGTCCACCTTCGTCGCGGGTGTCTTCCTGCTCTTCCTGATCGTAGCCCTCGGCGATTGGGTCGGACGGATTCCGATGGCGGCGCTCGTCGCTGTGATGATTATGGTCTCAATCGGCACGTTCAGTTGGGCGTCGGTGAAGAATCTCCGGATGCATCCCCGGAGTTCAAGTATCGTCATGCTCTCGACCGTTACTGTCGTTGTCTTCACCCATAACCTCGCCTACGGTGTCCTCGTTGGTGTGCTGCTGAGCGGTATCTTCTTCGCATGGAAGGTCGGACAGATCGTCTCGGTCCACTCGGTTGCGTCCGATGACGGCACAGCCCGTGTCTACACCGTCGTGGGCCAGATCTTCTTCGCGTCGGCTGACACGTTTACGGCCGCCTTCGACTTTCAGGAGGTGCTGGAGCGTGTCCAGATCGATGTCTCACGTTCCCACTTCTGGGACATCTCGGCAGTCGCGGCACTCGACAAGGTCGTCATGAAGTTCCGTCGTGAAGGCGCGGAAGTCGAGATCGTCGGGATGAACGAAGCCAGCGCGACGATCGTTGACAAGCTCGCGATCCACGATAAGGTCGACGCGTTCGACCTCGTTCCTGGCCACTGATCGATCCTGGAGGCTCGACCATGACACACATCCTCGCCTGTATTGACGGATCGAACTTTTCAGCGAGCGTCTGCGACCACGCGGCCTGGGTAGCGATGCGACTCGACGCACCTGTCTCGGTTGTCCATGTCATCGACAAACGTGAGAATCAGGTGGTCACATCCGACCTGAGTGGCAATCTCGGGCTCAGCGATCATGAGCATCTACTTGAGGAATACACCGCCCTCGATGAGCAGCGTGGACGGTTGGCGCAGAAGCGAGGTCGTTTGATCCTCGATGAAGCGCTCGAGCGCGTGCGTTCAGCTGGGGTGAGCGACGTCGTCGCCCGGCAACGACAAGGCTCACTCGTTGACACGATCACCGACCTCGAATCGGAAACCAGCCTGATCGTCATTGGCAAACGGGGTGCGTCGGCAGATGCGGCGGCACAGCACCTCGGGAGCAACCTGGAGCGCGTCGTTCGGGCGGTCCACAAGCCGATCCTTGTCACGACGTCCGAGTTCAAGCCGATCCGACGTTTCCTGATCGCCTACGACGGCGGACGCAGCATGCGCCGGGCGATCGTCCGGCTGGCCCACACTGCGCTGCTGACCGGACTCGAATGTCGCATCCTGACAGTGTCCGACAATGAAGACGCAGCGCGCCGGGAAATCGAGGAAGTGATCGGGCCGCTCGTCCGAGCCGGTTTCAA
>JBGSWU010000041.1:0-9540 GCA_041751795.1 Thermomicrobiales bacterium | reverse complement strand
GCTTCGGCCATCGTCGTCGTGTCGCCAGTTACCATCACGACCGGGATTCCTAACGACCCAAGGATCGCGGCATTCAGCCCTGTCTCGCCGTGTGGACGGCCATTGATCCGCAGTTCGTGGATGGCGATACCAGCGATCGTGTGTGGGGCGATCGCGTCGAGGGTCTTCGCCATCGCGTGGTAGCCAACGAAGATTGCGGCGTCGAACGTACGTGTATCGGCTCCCTGGAGTTGGCAGTAGTCGCGAGCATTCGCGCTACCAGTCATCAGGTGTGCTTTCGGGTTGACGTCTTCGAAGAAGATGTTGCGCATCGGTCCGTGACCGTCGGCAACCAGGATATAGTCTGCTCCGGCGTTGACCGCGCCCTCGATGGCGGCATTCGCGTCGCCGGTCATCAATCTCCGGCCACGATCGTATTCTCGACCTTCGGCACCCATCATGTCAGCGTGGACGATGCCGGTGATTCCTTCCATGTCAACGGAGATGTAGACGTTCATTCGTTCCCCCTCATCCTCAACGGCTCTGAAGCCGCTTACCAATCGCTCAAGCCGCTCCGCATATTGCCGCACCTCACTTCGTTCTTCAACTGTGCCGGGAACTTTTCCTGGTCTTTTTGCGGTCGATGCCTCTACTGGCACCGCAAACGCCAGCCGCAAACAGACCGTCCGTTCAACTCATATTGAATGGATAACATGATCTGTCATACTGTCGCCGATCATGCTTGAGCGCGGGCGCGACTCGCGATAACAGGAGGGCAGGACCGCAGAGTGGCTGATACACGGACGCTGAGTTTTGAGCAGGCAGTATCCGCAACGATCATTGCTGATGTCCAGATCTCACCGGATGGGCGGCAGATCGCATACGTGACTACAAGCGCGTCGAAAGAAGCCGAAATGCCCTCGATGGCGATCTGGCTGGTCGATGCTGATGGTGGCAAGCCGCGTCGATTGACGACTTCCGACGCCGCTGACAATTCGCCGCGTTGGTCGCCTGACGGAACCCGCATCGCGTTCATGTCGGACCGCAAGGAGCGTGGCAAGTCGCAGGTTTACGTGATGTCGCTATCAGGTGGCGAGGCCGTCAGGCTGACCGATTCCAAGGGGCCGACAACGGCGATCCAGTGGTCGCCCGACGGCAAACGCCTCGCGTCCACAGCTATGCCAGAGGAAGACGAGGCCGAGAAGAAGCGCCGTGACGAGCGCAATGACCACAAGATCATTGACGACAAACCATTGCTGGCCGGGCTGTACGTCATCGATGTTCCTGATGACGCCGCGATCCTCGAAGTGGACGACTATCCCGAAGCGAAGCGCATATCCCCGGAGAACCTGCACGTCGGGGTCCAGGGTGGTCGCGGTTTCGATTGGGCGCCGGATGGCAATGGATTTGCCGCCGTCGTCACACCAACCCCGAAGGCCCACTACGGGTTTGCGCCCGATCTGGTGACGTTCGATCTCGACGGTGAAATGAAAACGCTCGGGAACTTCGAAGGCTTGCTCGCGACTCCCGCCTGGTCGCCAGACGGATCGACGATCGGGTTCATGGGATGCGAAGACGTGACGCCTTCCTTCTTCTCGCTGCGAACGATCCCTGCCGGAGGTGGTGAGTCGACAGTGATGGTGCCGAAGTATGAGGCATCGTTCGGTAGCGTCCAGTGGCTCCCCGATGGTGGTCAAGTCGTCACGACGGTCGAGCAGGGCGAGCGCCGGACGATTGGCGTGGTCGATCCCGAGGCGAAAACGGTCAAGCCCCTCTTCGACGGCCCGGATTCGCCTGGCACCTCCAACCTGTTTTCATTGTCTGCTGATGGCAATCGGGTTGCTTTTATCCACGCCGACGCGACGTCGTATGGCGATCTCTACGTGGCTGAAGCGGGCGGCACTGCCCGGAAACTCACCGACCTGAACCCGTGGCTGCGCGAGGTTGACTTCGGTGAAATCCGTGAGATCTCCTGGACATCGACCGACGGACTCAAGATTCAGGGATTACTGATTCTACCGGTTGGCTATCAGGAAGGCACTCGGTACCCGACGCTGCTGCACATCCACGGTGGGCCGTGTGGCGCATGGACCATCACGCCGTTCGCTGGCTGGCATGACTGGGGACAATTCATGGCGCAGCGAGGCTACGCTGTCCTGATGCCAAACCCACGTGGCTCTTCCGGGCGTGGCAGCGAGTTCCTCTGCGGGATTACCAAATGCTATGGCGAACCCGACTGGGACGACCTGATGACTGGCGTCGATCACTTGATCGATGAAGGGATCGCCGATCCGGACCAACTGGTCGTCGGCGGATGGAGTGGCGGAGGCTTCCTGACGAACTGGACGGTGACGCACACCGATCGGTTTAAGGCGGCTGTATCGGGCGCCGGGATCGCGAACTGGGTCTCGTTCCAGGGTACCGCTGATGTCCGCTCGGTCTTCGATGGTTACCTCGGTCGAGTTGATGAAGAACCGGAAACGCACTGGCGTTTGTCGCCGATTCGTTCGATCAAGCACGCATCAACGCCGACGTTGATTCTCTACGGCGAGCAGGACGATCGCGTTCCTCCGAGCCAGGGCTTTGAAATGTACGAGGGACTCAAGAGTCGTGGCGTGGAAACGCAACTCGTCCTCTATCCACGCGAGCCGCATGGGCTGCAGGAACGCAAGCACATGCTCGATCTGCTCGAACGGGTTACCAACTGGTACGACCGTCATCTCGGGCGATCCTCGTAGGACGGTTTCCGCTATGAGGGCTCCGACGTTGGCGGTTTGCCACCGTGGAGCCCTCACGTTGGTCGTCGAATGAAGTGGGAGGCTGTCCAGTGTCTGACGAATCGCCGATATTCGAATCGCTCGACGACGTTGCGGAGTTTCATCGGCAGAAATCGCAAACACCAGGTCTTGCGGTCGGGACGTTGATCAACGGTGACTACCGTGGCAACGGCTACGGTGTGATCAGCCTGGAAACCGGGTACCCGACGCGCGCCGACACGCTGTTTCAGATTGGGTCCAACACCAAAGTCATGACGTCAACCGTCGTCGTGCAACTGGTCGAACAGGGCAAATTGCAGCTCGACGCACCGATAGCCGAGTACCTGCCGGATCTCGAACTTGCCGACGAGACCGCGCAGGAGTCGATCACCGTTCGTCACCTGTTGACCCATCAGAGCGGCCTCGAAGGTGACATCTTTGACGACACGGGTATTGGAGACGACGCGCTCGAGATGCTCCTTCGCAAAGCGCCAGAGTGGAAACAGGACACCCCGCCAGGCGAGCAGTGGAGCTACTGTAACAGTGGCTTTTATATCGCAGGGCGCATCCTCGAAATGATCCTCGGCCAATCGTACGAAACGATCATGAACGAGCGACTGTTTGCGCCGCTTGGGATGGACCGCACCTTCTGGTTCGCCAACGATGCCATCGTCTATTCCGCCGCGGCTGGGCACTCTCAAATGCCCGGACAGGAACAGCCAACCGTCGCGCGACCGTGGCCAATTCCCCGCAATGCGGCGGCAGCCGGCGCTGCGATCAGCAATGTCGAAGATGTACTGAAGTTCATGCACTTCCATATGAGTGGCGGCAATGCTGCAGACAATGTTCTGTCTCCCGAATCAGTTTCAGCGATGCAGCAGCCGCAACGGCGGGTGACGTCGCAACTGGAGTGGGGGATCGGCTGGTCGCTCGGTGATATTGATGGACATCGCGTTCTTTATCACGGGGGAGGCACGAACGGTCACATCAGCCAGATGTACGCCGTGCCGGACAAGAACTTCGCAATCACCGTGTTGACCAACAGCAGTAAGGGCGGCGAAGCGATCAAGCCAATTATCGACTGGGCGGTGGAGCGGTACTGCGGACTCGTTCGACCAACGCGTCAACCGGTCGAGATGTCCACGGCTGACCTGCAGCGTTACGCGGGGAAATACGAGCGCGCCCTGGGTGTTACGACCGTGTCGGTCGATGGTGGGAAGTTGAAGCTGGAAACGATCATGACTCACCCGCTCACCAATGAGGAGATCATTCTGCCACCGTCATTCGTCGTTCCGATCGGCAACGATGAATTCATCGGTGCGGAGCCGGGTGAGGCAGACGACATCACCCAGTTTGTTGGCGACCACGGTGGGCACCCACGGTTCATTCGAGTAGGGTACCGCCTGGTACCGAGAGCCTGATGGTAAGCCGTAACGCTTGATCGGGTTTCGATCATCGAGGTTCACGATCCTTACCCAACGTTCCGGTGTCCGATCAATGCCGTTCGACCAGAGCGATCATTTCGTCGCGGGGGATGTGCCAGCGGCGGCCATCTTGACGCCCCGGCACCTTGCCTTCAGCCAACCAGCGTCGTACGGTGTCCGGCGCAACTCGCAGCAGTTCGGCCGCTTGCTGCGGTGTCAGTTCGACTTGCTCCTGCTGCGGGACCAGCCAGCGCTTGCCAATCCGTCGACCATGCAGCCGATTTTCCTGCAACCATCGACGGATCGTCGAGGGCGAAACGCCCATCTGATCAGCCATTTCCTGTGTCGTCAACCAGCGATGCTCTTGCTCCATGTGGGCTCCTTTACGTGACATAAGTATACCATTTTGGCGCTTTCAGAAGTACCTCTTACAGGCTGTTAGGACTCGTCGATGGCTGTCGGGTGAGTCCAGTTTCGTTGTCTGTTCAGGCCACCGTCTATGCAGGTCAAAGCAATCGTTGCCTTTGTGTCAACTAGGCGCACGTACACCTGTGCTGGTACAATCTGCGTAATCCAGACGGTTAGATCGTCTGCAATGCGTTGAAACAATGAATCGGCACCGCGTGGGCGAGGCGGCGGTTACCTGATGTGTGCAGCCGGAGAAGGCGTGATCTTCAGGCGACACGTTCTGCCTGCGGTGCACAGTGGGGACCTTCAGGTTGCAAATTTCTACTCTAGGTGAAGTACGTCAGTTCGTTCTGGGTGGTGCTCTTGCTGCCACCGTAGTTCTTTCGACATTTGGTGGGATAACGCAGGCGCTTCCTGGAGAACAACGAGCCGATCCAGCCGGTACGTCAACCGTCGAACTGACCGTCGCGGTAAACCCCCGAGACCCGACACCCGACCCGACGCCGTCGGAAGCACAGAAGGTCATTCTCGACAGCGGTCGGACGACCGTGCCGTATATGTCGCAATTCGATGGAACTCCGTGGGAAGGATCGAACGGCGGCATCGCCAGCATCGCTATGGTCCTTGGGGCCTTCGATGTGACCCTGCCGACGCTTCAGGTCCGTAAGTCGATCATCTCGATCACCGGCGACCCAAGTTACGATGCCGGTGTGGCGTGGGACCCGCTGATGAAGATGGCCTGGCGCCACGATTTCCCGGTCAATGGCCCGATGGATGGCAACGGCAACTACCGCCAATGGTTCCTCGAAGAACTCGACGCCGAATCACGGATGGGTCGTCCGTCAATCCTTCTCGTCCACTATCGCTCGATGCCCGGGCACGAGCAGGCCGCATGGTGGGGCGACCATTACGTTGTCTTCCTCGGTCTGACGGCAAACGGTGATGTGATCTACCATGACCCGGCGTTCCGAGGCAGTGCGGGTGCGTACAAGGTCACTGACCGCGCTACTTTTGAACGGGCCTGGACGAACACGATGACTGGCCAGCAGCGAACCGCCATCGTCGTTGGTTGGTAGTGTCGCCTTCTGACAGACACTGCTCACGCGAAACCGCGTTAGAAGAAAACCTCGATCATGAAGGGTGGGGTATGGCGGAACGCCGTACCCTGCCTCAATCCTCATCGGTCTGACTCCTTGTCACTTCCCGCAAAGCGTTGTCGCGCAGTGTTGTCGGTGCGCTTGTGAGAGGGAGATGCTTTCACATTTCCCCCTTGCGTAAATCAATCGCATCACGTACATTATTCGTGTCTCAGAAATGATTAGGCTGGCGGTGTCCTGGCACCGCACTCAGTAGGACATGTGTTCCTCTTGGTGGAATGATGTGTGAGTTCGGGCGAACCTGCGTCCAGCGTTGTTCGTCACGCCTCGAATGGCCTGCCTCACAGCAGAATCTTTCGATCGGATCGATGGATTCTATTCACACTTCAATACGTGGGTAGTTCTTCGATATTGTGTATCAAATGAGACCGCACGGTCATGTCTGGACAGTCGGCGGCGGCTTCCTGCCAGATATTGTTGGGGGCCTGTTGGGGGATACATCATGCTGCTGAAACGGACGCCGCGACGTTGTCCTCGGTTGATATTGGTTTTCATCGTTGCCACTACGAGCATTATTTCGGTACTCACGCCCGCGTCGGCTCAACCGGCAGCGGTTGCGACTCCGGGCATGCATCAGCATTCTGATGGAACATTCCACGCTCATGGAGAAGGTTCAGACGGGATCGAAACAACCCACGGGTCACAGTTGGTCGTGCCCACGATTGTCTGTGAAAAGATGCAATTGCATCCGGTGCTGGCTTTGTTGTCTCAGGAACTCTGTACTCACGGTCCCGATCCGGCTCCGCCGGGCTACAACATTAAGCAGGACGTTCCACCGGTCCTTCCGAGCGACGGATCCAAGTTGCCGGAGCAAGTCTGGTGCAACGGTGATGGAGTAAGCGGAAACCGGGTTCAGGTCATTTATGCACGCTCGTCTGACACGCCTGACCGGTTCAACTCCTTTCTTCCATCGTTCCGCCAGTGGGCATCCGACGCCTCACAGATCTTTGACCAGAGTGCGGCAAAGACTGGTGGTTTCCGGCAGATTCGTTTCGTCCATGACGCGTCATGCTTTGCATCTGTTGCCAATGTGGTCATGTCCCCAACCGGCGACGACAACTTCGGTGCAACGGTAACTGAGTTGAAGGCTCGTGGTTTCAATCGAACCGATCGCAAATACATGGTGTTCGTCGACGCCAACGTATACTGTGGCCTTGGAAGCATCGTCGGTGACGATCAACCGGGATCGGCGAATGCGAACAACTTCGGACCGAGCTATGGCCGGACTGATGCAGGGTGCTGGGGCGGGTTCGTTGCAGCACATGAGTTGATGCACAACCTCGGCGGTGTGCAGATGTCCGCGCCAAACACGAGCGGCGGCTGGCACTGTGTCGATGAGTACGATGTCATGTGCTATTCCGACGACCCCTACTATCCACAAATGACGATTGCCTGTCAGGATAGCCAGCAGGAGAATCTGTTCGACTGCAACAACGATGACTACTTTCACACAAGCCCGCCAACGGATAGTTATCTATCCAGCCATTGGAATGTCGCAAATAGTTCGTTCCTGATTGCCGGAACCGGTGACTGCCCCGATGCGCGCCACGAGCCGGACGAAACCGCAGGCCAGGCGAGACTGCTTGCCGTTGGGGCGACGGTGACACGTGCGTTTTGTAGCGCCTTCGATGAGGACTGGTATTCATTCTCAGCAGTCGGAGGTGAAACGTATCAGGTCGAAACGCTCAATCTGGCGAATGGGAACGACACCATTCTCCAGCTGTTCGACACTGACGGCACGACGCAATTGGCCGAGAACGACGATAACGGCAGTTCGTATGCGTCGCTCATCAACTGGACGGCTCCGATTTCCGGAACATACTATGTGAAGATTCAGCGATACGCTGGCACGGCGAATCTCACCTGGACCTATGATTTCCGAATACTTATCCCATGTTCCGATATGGCGTTCGAACCGGATGATTCGCCAGCGCAAGCGCGTTCTATCTCAGTCCCAGGTACAGAAAAGCACGCGTTCTGTTCGAACAACGATCAGGACTGGGTGTCCTTCACGGCAGTCGCAGGTGTCCCACTCGTTATCGAAACATTGAACCTCGTTGGTGGAGCCGATACGGTCCTATCCCTGTATTCGGCAGACGGGACGACAATGCTCGCGTCGAACGACGACAGTGATGGTTCGTACGCGTCCCGTATCGACTACACACCAGTCTCCGGTGGGACGCACTTCGTCAAGGTGATCGACTATAGCGGGATAGGGAATTCGACAAAACGTTACGATCTGCGGATCGAGGCCCAGGGCAACCCACCACCTGTCGTCAATGCGCCACTTGCAACGCTGACGAACTCATCCCTTGGAACGACGACGCTGAAGGTAAAGCTGACGTGGTCAGCCGCCGATGCCAACGGCATTGCGAAATACGAACTGCAACAAAGCACCGATTGCACGACCTTCACCAACGTGTCAGTGGGGAGAACGTCGAGGGTCACCACCCGGACACTCACCGCGGGAACCTACCAGTTCCGCGTCCGCGCAACCGACACACTCGGTGCGACGAGCGAGTGGGCGACTGGCCCATGCTTCGAATTGCAGGCTGCTGATGAAGCCAGCCAGTCGATTGCGTATACCGGCGTGTGGTCAACCGCACCGTCGTCTGGAGCGTTCGGAGGCTCCGTATCACACGCGTCTGCAGCGGGCGCAAGGGCGACGTTCACCTTCACCGGGACGAGTGTCTTCTGGGCATCGACGAAGGCGTCTGATCGTGGGAAGGCAGAGGTCTGGCTGGACGGAGTGAAGATACAGACGGTGGATCTGTATCGCTCGACGACCGTCGACCGCAAGATCATGTTCTACAGGAATAACCTTTCGAACACGACGCACACGCTTGAAATTCGCGTGTTGAGCACGAAGAGTTCGTCGTCAAGTGGGAAACGGGTCGACCTGGATGTTTTCGGCGTGATCGGCCCATGATCGGGCTCCAGAAGAAATGGCGCTAGCGAGCAGGCCAACGGTCATTCGACATCGCCTGTCGGTGGTCACATCACATGGCGATCCGACGGCGTCACGCGGGTCGGATCGTCTGTCCCAGGTTGTCCCGACCGGGAAATGAGCGAGATCACTGCGACATAGCCGATGCAGCCCATCACCATGATCCAGGCGTTAACGGAAAAGACGGCTCGAACCGACCATACCTCAGCAACAACGCCAAGGAGGAGCGGGGCGAGAATACCGCCGATGCTGCTGGCAGCCGAATATAGGCCGACGGCAGCGCCGCGATTCTCAGGACGTGTGTGGTCTGCGACCCAGGTTTGTCCGGCGACGAGATAGCCGCCGAACGCCAGACCGTCGATCCCTAGCAGCACGGCCAGCCAGACCGTGCTGGTTGTCTGCGCGATGCCGAACATGACAACAACCTGGAGGACGAGTGCGCCGAGCAGGATCGGCTGGCTACCGGTGCGGCGTGTGACGATGCTGTTCGGGATCCGGCCAGCGGCTGAGACGAATGCGCGCACGGCGAACAGTGTCCCGATCGCTGCTTCCGACATACCGGCATTCCGTGCGTACAACGGCAGAAAGGTTGAGATTGCTCCACCGAACGTAAAGCTCGTCAGCAGGTTGCCTGCAGCGACAAGGGTGAGATCGGGGCGACGGAGCAAGCTCCCGAGTTGGTTGAACCAGGGATCCCGGACGACGATCGACCGGCGCGGAGGTTCATGCAGGAGCCGCTTGATCATCATTGCTCCGAGCAGCGAGATGACGACGGCCACAGCATAGGATGTCCGGGCGTCCCAGGTTTCCGCGATTTGCCCACCGAGGATCGGTCCAGCGGTAAATCCCAACCCCATCGCCGTTGTATA
>JBGSWU010000040.1:0-2778 GCA_041751795.1 Thermomicrobiales bacterium | reverse complement strand
GCCGGAGCGTGCCTGATTTCGACGGAGGGCGTGGTCCGCCGAGCGCAGTTCGCCGTGCGCGGTGACGCCGATGGTCAGTGCGTTGGGTGAGTGGACGATGTCGCCACCGGCGATGCGCACATGCCAGCGTTGGGCCAGCGCGAGCATCCCCCGGTAGAAGTCGTAGACCCAGCGGTCCTGCTCGGTTCCACGCAGGCCGAGCGAGATGACCGCTGTCCGTGGCCGGGAGCCCATCGCTGCGAGATCGCTGAGGTTGACGGCCAGTGCGCGGTGGCCGATCTGCTGGGCGTCGCTCCAGTCGGTCCGGAAATGGACACGATCGACGAGCATGTCGGTCGTGATTGTGACGGCCCTGCCCGGTCGCGGTTGCCAGATGGCGGTGTCGTCACCGACGCCGAGGACGACGCCTGACGAACGTACTCGCGACGACGCCAGCAACTTGCTGATGCCATCGATGAGCTTGAACTCACCAACCTGACTCACGGGATTCGCGCCGCCTGCTACCTGGACCATTCAAACCTCCGGGACGTGTTACGGGACTCGGGATTCGGGATTCGGGATTTGGGAGATGGGCACAGGATGACTGGGCAGATGTACGTATTACCCATCTCGCATCACGTTTCGATAGACTGCCAACGTTTCCTCTGCCGTTCGTCGCCATGAATAGCTCGCGGCTCGCTTCAGGCCGCGTCTGGTGAGATCGTCGCGCAATGTGGCACTTTCTGCCAGCGAACGGATCGCCTGGGCGAGCGCGTCGACATCGGTCGGCTCGACCAGCAGTCCAGCGTCGCCGACGACCTCCGGCAATGACGACGTGTTGGACGCGATCACTGGCGTACCGCACGCCATCGCTTCCAGCAGCGGCAGTCCAAACCCCTCGTAAAGCGCTGGATAGACGAACATACCAGCCGCGTTGTACCAGAGTGGCAGTTCCTCCCCCGGCACGTACCCGGCGAATCGTACCCGTTCTGCCAGCCCAAGCGCGCGAGCCGTCTCGAAGATCGGCGCATACGACCAGCCAGCCGCCCCGACGACCACCAGTTCCCAGCCGGTGTCGTCTGCTACCCGCGCGTACGCCCGCAGCAGCGTTTCCAGATTCTTCCGTGGCTGGAGCGTGCCGACGAACAGGATGAACCGCTTCGGCAACCCCTGCGCGGCACGGAATGCGGCAACCTGCTCGACAGGGAGTGGTCGATAGTCGTCGCTCATCCCGTTCGGAACGGTGACGACGTTGTTGGGCCGTGCGCCATACAGCCGGATTACGTCCTGGCGAGTCGCCTCGGATACCGCGATCACCCGCGCTGCACGTCGTACCGACAGGCGCGTCATCAGTCGAAGGTAGCGTTGCTTGGCACCGGGATACTGCTCAGGATACAAGTGAAAGGCCAGGTCGTGGATCGTTACTACCCTCGGCACTCCAGTGATCAGTGGGGTGACGTTCACTGGCGCGTGGAGGAGATCCAGCCGGTAGCGTCGGGCGATCGTCGCTCCGACCGTTTGCTCCCAGAGAATCCGCGCCTCAGGTCGCGCTGTTGGCAACCGCGAGTGGACCCATTCGATCCTCTGATCGAACCCCCGGTCGACAGGTGGCTTCGCCGCGCCGGTGAACATGACGTACTGCTCATCGGGGCCGACATGCGGCAGTTCGCGCACCAGCGCCTCGGTGTAGCGGCTTACGCCAGCCTGCCGGTACGTCGGCTCGAATGAGAGCAGGTGGCCAATCATGCCGATGCGGAGAGGGCGGGAACCGGGATTCGGGTTCCGGGATTCGGGTTGGTGTGCCTGCGCATCGCCCAATGTCACAATCCTCCCTCGTCGCTTCCCGAATCTCGGCTCCCGAGTCCCGAGTCCCGCCCCACGGCTCCCGCCATCGCCACCATCACGAGGCTCAGCACGACGACGATAACCAGCGCGCCTCGCAGGGTAACGACGTGCGCTGCGAATCCGATCAGAGGCGGCCCCGCCATGAACCCGGCGTAGCCCGTTGTTGTGACAGCCGAGATCGCCCGGCTAGGCGCGATAGTCGCTGAACGACCTGCCGAGCTGAAAACGACCGGGACGATGATCGACAGTCCAAGCCCAGTCAGCCCGAAACCGAGCAGCGCGACATACGGGTTGGCAAGCACGAGCGCTAGTGCTACCCCCAACGCTGACAAGAGGCCTCCAGTCTTGACGATCCGGACCGGGCCAAGCGAGTCCGTCAGCCGATCTCCGGCAAACCGTCCGACCGTCATTGCCAGCGAGAATACTGCATACCCCGCGGCTGCCTGGCCTGGTCCAGTGTCGAGCGTATTGCGCAGGTAGACTGCCGTCCAGTCGGCCATCGCACCTTCAGCAAGGAGTGCGCAGAACCCGACGATGCCGAGCCCCAGCACCGCTCGTGGGATCCGCGTGAAGACTGGCTCGCGTGGAACAGGTCCGCTGGAATCAACGTCCGCCGGCAGGAGAAAGCGCATGACGATGACCGTCGCGACGGCGAGCAGGCAACCGACGGTGATCAGATGGATGCGGGTGGAGACTCCCAACTCAGCGACCAGCCCGCCAGTAATCGCGCCGAGCATCGCTCCGATACTGAAAAAGGCATGGAACGATGACATGATCGTTCGCCCATAGCGCCGTTCGACGACAACGCCGTGCGCGTTCATGCTGACATCCTGGATGCCGTTGCCGAGGCCGAAGACGACCAACGCCAGCGCGAGGCCAAGCAGGTTCGGCGCAATCCCTGGGAGCATCACCGCGCCGCAGATGCCGAGCGTCCCGATCCAGACGCCGATCCGA
>JBGSWU010000039.1:0-2337 GCA_041751795.1 Thermomicrobiales bacterium | reverse complement strand
CGCGTCGCTCCTGATGGAGTCGGTTGGACGCGCTGGTGGAGCCGTCGTTATTGAAGTAAGGCGTCAGTTCAAGGAAAAGCCGGGCATTCTGGCGGGCACCGAACGACCTGAGTACGGTCGAGCAGTCGATATCGTTACTCGCCAGGCCATCCGCGAAATGACGATTCCCGCGCTGCTGCCAGTCGTTGTTCCGATCATCCTGGCCGTTACGCTCGGCAAGGAAGCTGTCGGTGGATTGCTGATTGGCTCAATTCTTACTGGCCTGTTCGTCGCCGTCTCGATGACGGCCGGTGGAGCAGCCTGGGACAACGCCAAGAAGTACATCGAATCCGGAAACCACGGTGGCAAGAATTCGCTGGCTCACCAGGCGTCTGTGACCGGTGACACCGTCGGCGACCCGTACAAGGACACCGCAGGACCAGCCATCAACCCGATGATCAAGATCGTCAACATCGTCGCGATCCTGATGATCTTCATCCTGAACTGGGACTAGTTCCGACAGCAGACAACAACGGGAACGGGCCGCGCATCCTGCGCGGCCCGTTCCCGTTGTTTCTTTTCACTCACCCGTTGCTGGGAATTTGATTCCGTTCCTGGGGCACACAATCCGACCCATCAGGATCAGCTCTTGGCGTCCTGTCCACCGGGTGTCATTTTGCGCTCATTGAGTACGCGATACATGGCCGGCTCCTCGACCGATTCACGACCGATCGTCCGGCGATAAATCAACGAGAAGATGATCGCGGCCGGACCCCAGAACAACGCGAACGCGCTAAGGACCAGCACGAACAGGATGGTCTGATCGACACCAAACCAGAGGAGCGTCGCTCCTACTTCGACGGGATCTCGCCAGTCAACGCCGCCCTGCCATAGCGATCCAACAACGTCGAAGCGCATCCGGAACCCATTGAGCGAGTAAAAGAGGAACAAGCCAATCGGAGCAGCGATGATCGGGATGAAGTATCCACGAGCGTAGCGCGCGTACAGATACGACGCACCGAGAATCGACAGGATCACCAAACCGACGGTGATGTACCGAACCACATCCGGTGGCGGTGCGCTGAGGTACAGATCGCTTTTCCAGCGATTGCGCTCATCTACGAGGAGGCCAAGCAACTGTCGCCAGTTGTCGAATACGGTGGTCCAGACGAGAAACACGGCGATCGTACCGAGTGCGGTTCGCGAGGCGGTCCGCGCCCACGACACGTCATCGGTCCACATCCGACGCAACACCCAGCGATGTGGACGGACGAAGAATCCGCCTATGAGCACCAGTGTTAACAAGATTGCGTAGTCACTTGTCAGAAAATCGACCATGCTCGGGTGGTCTGTCCTTCCGCTCCAGGCGGCACACACGTGCCCATACGGCGCCAATCAGTGTACAACTTTTCTATCGCTCGCTCGCCGCGATAGCCTTGACGATGATCAGGCGGCTGAGTACAATACGGGGCGTCAGGATGGCTGACATGCGGAAGTGGCTCAGCGGTAGAGCATCTCCTTGCCAAGGAGAAGGTCGCGAGTTCGAATCTCGTCTTCCGCTCCGAAACGGCCCCTCACGGGGCCGCTTTTTTGTGCCTGTTATCATGAAAGCAAGTGCGCCCTCTACCTGCGGAACTGGCGGAATGGCAGACGCTGCGGTCTTAAAAACCGTTGGGGCAACCCGTCCGGGTTCGAGTCCCGGGTTCCGCACCCCGAACGTGACTCACCATTAGCTCTTCAATTCGTTTCTTCGCTAGCGACCATATTGGAGCCCTCCCAGATGGACGAATCGTTCGAATCGCTCTTCTAGTCATCATTCCTCGACGTCTACGGCATGATCAGAATTGATGGACATGGCGCTGCAGAATCTCGGCGCATGTCCATCAATTCAGGCCAAATACTGCTACGGTTGGAACCGGACGACTTGTCCCTGCCCTGGCACGATGCCGTTGTTAGTCACGTACACCATGTCGTCTGGTCCAACCACAACACTGGTTGGAAAGAGCAGTCCGGCGTTCAACAGCGTGGTTCGAGTTCCATCTGCGTCGAGTCTAATTAGCACGCCAGCCAAGGTTGATGGATTCGTCCGGTCAATCGCTCCAAGCCCACCTTGAACAGCCTCAAGTACGTACAGTCGGCCGCCTTCGTCAAATGCCAGGTCGATCACCGCAGTGAAGCCGGTTGCAAAAACCTCCGGCGCCTGCCCTGGAACCACCCGCCAGATGCGCGACATATTCGGAACGAACGGATAGCCTGAGAACTCACCGACGTAGTAAGCACCGTCTGGACCAATAGCGACCGATGTCGGAACTGAAGCCATCGGCACGATCGTAGCCGGCTCACCGTCAGATCCTGCTG
>JBGSWU010000038.1:0-3555 GCA_041751795.1 Thermomicrobiales bacterium | reverse complement strand
ACGGAGCCCTTCCTCAAGATCGACCGTTGGTTCCCAACCCAGTAGAGCTCGAGCCTTTGAAATGTCGGGACAGCGACGTTCGGGATCGTCCTGACGAGCATCGACAAATTTGATCGGAGACGACGACTGGCAATACCCGGTGATGATATGGGCCAGGTCCGAGACGGTTCGCTCATCCGGATTCCCAAGGTTGATGACCTGTCCCATCGTGGATGGGCAATCCATAGCTTTTCGCAATCCGCGAACAAGATCGGAGACGTAGCAAAGTGAACGCGTCTGCGTACCATCGCCGAAAATCACAAGCGGATCACCACATTCTGCCGACAAGATGAAGTTCGGGATCACACGGCCATCCGTTGGGTCGTTGCGTGGGCCGTACGTGTTGAAAATACGGATGATGCGGGCATTCAGGCCGAACTGCCTTACGTACTCCATCGTGATCGACTCGCCGAAGCGCTTGCTCTCGTCGTAACACGACCGCGGCCCGACGGGGTTCACGTTCCCGAAATACGTTTCAGGTTGCGGGTGAATTTCTGGATTGCCGTAGGACTCGCTCGTCGACGTATACAGAAACATCGCTTCGCAACGCTGCGCGAGCTTCAGCATATTGTGGGTACCGACTGAGTTGACTAGATGGGTCTCTATCGGATGGCGCATGTAGCCAACGGGACTGGCTGGACTCGCCAGATGAAATACGCGATCAACGACGATGGACCCGTCAAGTTCCTCGACGATATCATGCTCAACGAGCTGAAACTTGTCGTGGCCGACGAGATGTTCGATATTCTTGTGTCTACCAGTAATGAAGTTATCAACGCAGACGACCTCGTGGCCGTCAGCGATGAGGCTGTCGCATAGATGGGAGCCGATAAAGCCTGCTCCGCCCGACACCAGCACGCGCAATGTCGATCTCTCCTTCTGCCGTGGCGACATCGGGTCGTGTCCCAAAGGCCAGCCAGGCGAGTAGCCAGCAGCTCATCGCCAAATCGTGTGAAAAATACGCATTGTCTACCAAGCCGTGCGCGATCGTTGCGGTTAGCGCAACCAAGGCAGCAA
This sequence comes from Thermomicrobiales bacterium, assembly GCA_041751795.1. Classification (GTDB taxonomy): domain Bacteria; phylum Chloroflexota; class Chloroflexia; order Thermomicrobiales; family CFX8; genus JBBECJ01. The sequence goes on along the minus strand of JBGSWU010000038.1, from coordinate 2,499 downwards.
ACCCCAGCGCCCGAGGCTCACCGGTATCACGCACACGGCGCGCCAACGTCAGCAGGCACAGAAGTACCATAATACTCACCCAGGCGGCGCCGATTATACCCAGCCTGATCCAGAAATCGAACACGAAGTTGTGGGCATGCGCGGTAAAACGCTCCCCCCATGCCGTTGGTTCGACATAACGCGGCAAGTACGCGTAGAGAAATTGGTCCGGTCCGTAGCCGGAAACCGGGCGATCGTCGATCATCCGAAGAGCGGATGACCAGATGTCGAGACGTAGCGAACCAGTTCCGCCACTGAATAGATCGAGCATCCGGTCGCGAGCCAGGAGAACCATCAGCCCGAATGCCGCCGCGACGGTGCCACCACCAGCGTACTGAACGTTGCGAGGCGCATTGAAAAGAACGATCGCCGTGGCAACGAATCCGGCCAACATCGCGCCGCGCGAAAAGGTTGCTGCAACGGCGACGAACAAGACGATCGTGAGGGGGCCGATATAGCGTCGAACTCGAGGGTCATACAGCGCCCACAAAGCGCCAAGCACAGTAATTCGAATTGTCATCAGCGCCAGGGCATTCGGGTGTGGATACGGACCAGCGATGCGCGTCACACCACCGACTGAAACACCACCCCCCAACAGAAAATCAGCGAGTGCGTGACTCGAGGCAATCGCTCCACCGGCGACCAGCGCAATCGCCACGAACTTTGCCAACGATGGCGTGCGACGATGCCAGACGAGCAGCCCAATCAGTATCGCTGGCTCGGCCAACGTCCAGCGCCATTCGCGCAGACTCTCCGCACGCTGGGAACTATCGAACGGAAACGCGACGAGTAACCCGCCGAGAACCATCAAAGTAATCGACGCTAACATCAGAGGGAATCGCAGCGAACTAGTGAGCCGTTGCCAGAGATCAACCAACCGATGCGGAAACGAACCGTCGGCCAACAGCACGCCGTGGACGAGCGTTCCGGCTGCAGACGCAAGTAGTAGGAACTCTGACGCGGCGACTTGTTGACCGGCAATATCAACCGGTCGGTAGAAATATGGAAGTGACGCGATTCCGGCGAGCAGCACGCCTATTGGCGACACAACCGAGAGTACGAGGACTCCACAGACAACGATCAGCGTCGACGCGCTCACTTCAGCGAGTCCCGCAAACGCAAATCCAGCAGCCGAGCATGCCGCAACGAGCAGCGCGGCTCGAAGGTTATCGGTCGCGAGCAAAGACACGCGGATGTCCGGTTCGGTGACGACGACGTGGTGGTGTGGAGTGCCGCCTGATGGCGTTGATCGCAGCGTAGCAGCGCTCTGACAACGCAACGACAGCAGCTAGCAGGACAACGGCGGCTGCCATCATTCCAGCCCAGGCTGTTGCGGGCTTGCCGGTCACGAAGATCCCCGAGATCGTTACACTCTGGCCTTCGTCATTAACGGTCTGGAGGATCAATTGGTGACGGGCTGCCGAAAGGCCCTGGGCGATCGGAATGGCTGCATCACGAGCCTGTCTGCTATCGAGATTCAGGACAATCGTGGGCTTCGCGGTTGGTGAATTCGGATCGATCCAGACGTTGACAACTCCACTCTCGGGGGATTCTATCGCTGACAGATATGCATCGGTACCGATGAATTCAACCGATAGCGCGGCTGTGGACGACGTCGTCCTCAGATAGTCGATCGTTCCAACAGTCGTGTCCTGCCACTGGTCGTTGACAGTCATCGCGGGCGCACCCGCTCCGGAAAATCCTTCCGGCAACGTCGAACCTGCAAGTGCAACCGAACCGATTGACGACGTCAGTGCGGACGGATCGACTCCATTAACCGGTGAGACGAGGATAAGGGCTGAATGCGAGGTGTCCGCGAGCGCTTCGGCAGCACGCTGAACATCTTCAGCACCCATCGCCTCGGCCATGTTCAGGAGAAAGACGGTGTAGTAGCCACGTGCACGGAGTCGGAAGTGTTCCGCGTCCAATTCGTTTACACCGTCGATTCTTTCGGCAAGGACGACGCCGTCACCGCCGAGCGGAATGAGCGCATTGCTGGCTACGCTCGCTTCAGCATCGGGACGCGCTGCTCCATCAATATGTGACTGCCACCCGGGAAATTCGTCTGGATCACAGGCTCGTACGTAGACGACCTGATCCGGAAACCGTGTCGTGATCGCCTCAACCGCAGCATTCGCGAGTTCAGATCCACCGCCAATTTCAGCTGGTCGACGAAGGCAAACCGCCAGGGGTGAACCACCTGCGGCGTTCCGCATTGTGTCGATTGCAGCAAGAGCAGCATCTCGTCGGTCGTCCTGAGCCAGCGACTCGACCACATCGGCGTCGATCGGCAGAACGATCAGCGCCATCGATGGGTTGCCAGCGGCGTTCAGCCATTCGAGCGCCTGGAAGGACGACATCTCAGCGAGATTGAGACCGAAGATCCGATGACGTGGGAAGGGTAGGGGTGCATCAGGGGGAATCAGCAATCCACCACCCCGGGAGCCTTGTTCAGCGAGG
>JBGSWU010000037.1:0-14204 GCA_041751795.1 Thermomicrobiales bacterium | reverse complement strand
ATACCTCGAGGATATTCATCGCCCTGCGTTCTTCTTCCTCGGTGACACGGGAGCGCCACTTTTCAGCGAGCCATTCACGCTGTTTAGCCTCATGGTCAGTCAGAGCCGTCCTCGTTGCTTCATCGGACTTATGTGTTGAATGAGATGGCACGTTTAGCTGACGCATCATCCGCTGGGGATCTGGAAGTCCGAGCTTGTCACAGAGATAATGGACGACCGGAACTGGATCAACGACGAGTTGCTCGTACGACAGAATCGCCCAGTCGTCACGCGCAGACCGCAGAGCTACAGCATTCTGCAAGCACCAGGAGAGGACTCCGCGCTCCAGTTTTGATCCATCTGAATACACCTGCTCGGCAAACGCCAGCTGTCGATGAGTGAAGTGGCGTCGGTACTCATTGAAGAGCAGGATACCGAGCGTCGGAAACGCTTCACGCGACAAACTCACAGCGATCGGATGGCGAATCAACAAGACGACACGCCCATTGAATGTGTCTCGAAACCAGCCTGTTCGATCCTCATGCCCATGGATAATCTTGAATACGATGCGATGGGTACTGGGTCGATACGATCGACGAAGCGGGCTGGGATTCATGAAGCCGAGCCTACCCTCATGAAAGCCTCGGATATACGTCTCAAGCGTTGACGTTGCCTCGCTGCTGTAGATCTCTTCCCACGATTGCATTCCGAGATGCTTGCGAACGACCGGATTGCGCAAATCAGTCGGCTCATCGCAGCACTTGAAGCCTGGCTGACTCCAGATCATTTCCATGACCCACGTTGATCCGCTTCGAGGAAGTGAAAAGACAAAGACATCGGACTCACCGTTTGGTCGATGAACATTGGACATATCTTTGACGGAGCTCTTCAGCCACGCAGGGGCGCGTGACGTCATGCTCGACAGATGTTCTGGAAGTGAGAAAACACTTGGTCGCACGGGCTACGTCACCTCGGTTCCCATTGTGTGTCATTCGTGATTGTGATCATGGACAGATGGCGACGCTGAGCGTTCGCTCGTGAATGGCGAATGACGTACAGGCAATCGTCATCCACGCAGGACAACGACGCATCCGTCGGCGTCGGATACCGTCTTTCGCTCTGGTCTGAGCATCTCTGCGTACAGTGTTTCGTAATCGTGAACCATTCGGTCAAGGCTGAACTGTGAGTCAATGACCGCTCTGGCACGCTCGGCATACGCACTGGCAGTCTGTGATGACTTGAGGAGTTCACCAATTGCCTGGCTCAGTGCGGTATCGTCGTTACTCGGAACGAGCAAGCCGGTTTCGCGGTCACTTATAAGTTCCTGGTTTCCACCAATACTCGTCGCAATGACCGGTACCTGCATCGCCATTGCTTCCAGAATCGAGTTTGAGCATCCTTCATTGTCACACGATGCTGAAACAAGTACATCAAACACCGATAGGAAATCAGCGACATTCCGCTGGTAGCCGAAAAACGTGACATGTTGATCGATGCCCAGATTGGCGGCGAGTTGCTCAAGTTCGGCTCTCAAGGGCCCGTCTCCGACGATCGCCAGTCGCGCGCCTGGATACGCATCGCTCACTTGCGCCATCGCACGGAGGAGAGTGTCGTGCCCTTTGGGTGGTGTAAGGCTCGCGAGGATGCCGATAACGGAGAAATCGTCGGATGGTCGCAAACGGGCACGGATATCAGCAACATGTTCAGGGTGAACATGCAATCGCTCCTCGTTGATCCCGTTGTAAATCACTTTGATTCTCGATGTGGGAAGTCCGCGTTCAACAAGCATGTCGCTACCGGCCATACTGTTTGGAACGATTGCGTCGGCGAGATGACTGAGCCTGTCTTCAATTGCTCGATAGACTTTGTTCCCAAACCCTCTCACCCGCCGAATTCCACATCGTTCAGTGACGATGGTGATTGGCGTACCGATGATAAGTCCTGGCAGAAGGCCGAAGAACGTCGCGGGACTGAGAAATGGCTGGACGATATCGACCCGTTCCCTGCGAAGCACGATCGCAATGCGCCACAACGGGGATGGGTCGAACTTCCCCTTGCGATTCAAGTCCAGCACCTCGACGCCTGGAATTGAGCGGAACTCCGCGTCGAGGTTCCCATTGGCATACAGTGGAGCTACGATCGGGCGAAACCGTGTCTTATCCAGCCCACGGACCAGTTCCAGCAATTGCTGCTCGGCACCGCCGATCTTTAGCTCATTCACTGGATATAGGATCGTGATCATCGCTACTCTCCAAGTCGACTCACGTAGTCGGCGGAACGTATCCCGCCACACCAAACCGCTCGGTTCTCTGTCGCCGAGCGATGACTGTCATGCGAGCCAGGGCGACGGACACTCCAGCGTACAGCCAAAGGAAGATGCTACTGTCCATTGAATTATGAAAAGTTGAATTGACGGCATAGACAATGACGCCACCGACACAGCCAATCGCCAGCCCCCGAACGAGAATATCGGGGTTCCGTGATGCTGTCGCAAGATTTCGCAATGTACCGATAAATAATGCGAGGTATACGATCAGCGCAAGGATCCCCCAGGACAACCAGACACTCAGGAAATCATTATGTGGACGCTGCTTACCGATAACTCCAAGACCAGACGGACCAACTTCGGACGCCTGGACTTCGTTCACATACGACTGCGAAACTTCCTCAAAGTGCTCATGCCCGATACCGATCAAGGGATTGTCCATCGCGATCGAGATACTGACATCCCAAAGGACTTCGTGACTGGCCGCGCTGGTGTCTTCACTCGCATCTTCGTAGTAACGATGGCCAATCAATCCAGTTCCCTCGAGTGCCTGGAAGGCGAACACCGCTGCAACAACGCCCCCGACCACCAGCAATCGGCGCTTGCCCGTCAAGAACAAACCCATCACCAAGATGCCTGGACCCATCGCAAATAGCGCCGAACGCGTATACGAGAAATTGAGCGCAGCCATCAGGATGAGAAACGCCATCCCCATCATCACGAAACGGCGATTCAGACGCCAGGAGCCACACAACAACACACCTAGTACCGGCAGAACGAGGAAGTTCATCTGCGTGGCCAACGCGATTGGACTCCCTGAAAAGCCCATAACGCGACCCTTCCAACCGCGAACGTTATCCGCCGACGCCGCCCCAAACGGAGCGGATGTCACGGCGTAGTGCTGCCAGACAGCCGCAATTGCTGCCGCCAACCCAATAGCCAGCGTGATGAGTGCAACTCTCTTGAGATCGTGTCGATCACGGATCAGCGTCGCGGCAAGCACGAGGGCAAAGATCTGCCCAACCTGATATCTGAAGTACTCGAAGACATACGCATCTCCGGAAAACAACAGATTGCCGAGCGTCGCAAACGCGACGAACAGCCCACTGGGAATCAGGACACGCAGCATCCAGCCGCTCGTAAGCAATCCCGACCGCAAGATGGAAGGGGTAGCAATCAGCAACGCCACAAGAAGCACGATGAGACGCTGTGCGACACCGACAGAATGAATCGGGTAACCGAACACTGTAAGTTCCGTCAGAAGAACAGGAACAAGCACCCAGAACGGTCCGCGCAACGCAAGGACAAAAGACCCCAGTGCTAACGCCGCAAGCCAGGCAGCATTCGGATGTTGTGGATCGTTCAGGACGAGCCCGAGCGCGATCGTGACGGCCAGCGCTGGAACTAGGAGCGGTCGAATAGACCACCGGGAGGCGACGCTACGGCGAGTGCCCGCCCCGACGATCATCTGTCCTGAAATTGCTCTACTTGACATCACCATGGCAATGTGTGTTCCTGTGTTCCTGGCAAGCCTGTGGACTCACATCCGATCGAGTTGACAACAAGTTCTGGATCGCGTTCACGCGAAAGTTGTGATGCGGTCAGGACTGCGGCGCGTCCATGCAGTCGTTTCCGCTAAACGAACGCATCGCAGTCACGATTAGCTCGGGCAGTGTCGTCGCATCCAAGGGCCCGTGTTGCGCGCCGATCGGTGTTACGATCCACCACCACCATGATCAGCAGCGGCACTGCTGTGACGTATGAGTGACGCATCAGCAGTTGGGTTGGAGCTTTGGCCAATACCGAACTGATTGAGGCGGTGAATCAACCGATCAAGATCAACGTCGCTGCCAAATCGAGATTGTGCCGTTTCTTTCCGGGCGCGACGCTTCATGATCAACTCGAGTGCATAAGCGATACCGGCGGCCACTGTTCCACCTGCCGCGATGCCGAGTAATCCAAGTTTCTTCAGATTCTGAGCACGTATTGGCGCCGACGCATCGCCGTACCGAACCAATGGTGGCTTGGTCGTTACGGTCGCCAACTGCTGGGAAACATACTGACGGGTTAAGGCTGTCAGCTCCTGGGAATACGCCGTTGCATATGCGCCGGAAAGCACAGCATCCGATCCCGTAGGCAACGTACTGATCGCAAGCCGTACCTCTTCAAGCTTCTTGTTCAAGGATTCGACCGTGTCTTCAACGTCTGCGATCTGTGACGTTACGACTTCCAGGTATGCACTGTGGAGCGAATTCTGCTCCTCTGACTGGGTAGTCACATCGGCTTGACGAGCAAGCTCTTGCTGATAACTCGCCTGGAGAGACAGGAGATGGCTTCGTTGGTCACGAACCTGTACGTCCAGTTGCTCTTCTCGCCGAAATAGTTCAGCGCTTGCCAACTGCTGGCGGGCAAACTCGATTTGCTCCCCAAGCTGCGTGTTTCGCAGATCAAGTTCGATCTTTGCACGTTCGTTGATATCGTCAACAACAACCGTAGAGATTGTATTGGCGAGCGATCTGGCCCGCACTGGATCGCTATCGGTGACTTTGATCGTAATGAAATTCGCATTTCGCATCGCTTGAATGACGATCTTGCCGTTCCGGTCCATGCGACTCAGTTCATTGACACTGAACTCGCCACTGGTAGCGTCGTCTACAAGAGCATAGATCCGGGTCGATGACGCCTCTGCAGCGTAGTTCGCAGTCGCAGATCGAGCCTGTTCTGCTTTGGCAGTTGGGTCATCCCCAGTTTGAGCCTGAATCTGAATCAGCGATGTAGAGGTGTACGCATCCGGGCCATATGTTGCATAAGCGACAGCAATGCACGCTCCGAGAACGACGCCAACGACTAGAATCCACCACCAACGGGATACGAACGCCATCAGCGGATCAGGATTTGACCCTCCTGGATCCTCATACCCGGACAATGGTTGTTGTCCACGATTGAACGAACTGCTGTCAGTCTGCAACTGTGACCCCCATTGGCGTCGATTGAGACACAACATTGCGAAGACACATGGTTACGAACTCAATTTGCTCGTTGCTGAGCTCTGCGAACATCGGCATCGACAGGATTCGGCTCGACAGGCCGTCGGTCACTTTCATGCTGCCGACGACTCGACCGATTGAGCGGGATGCGATCTGATCGTGGATCGGAACCGGGTAGTGGATGCCGGTTGCGATGCCGTGGTTGCCGAGGACTTCGCGGACCCGATCGCGGTCTTCGGTCTGGATGACAAAGAGGTGGTAGACGTGCTTGCCATACGATGCTTCGGCAGGGAGCGTGACGTACGCTTCCTCGAGCAGTCGGCGGTAGGTGTCGGCGTGGTTGCGTCGCGCATTATTCCAGGCGTCGAGATAGGGGAGTTTCACTCGAAGGACGACGGCCTGAAGTTCGTCCAGTCGCGAGTTCATTCCCATCTCGTCGTGTTCATACTTCACCTTTGAACCATGGTCGCGCAGCAGGCGAATGTGATCGGCGACCGCTTTGGAGTTGGTCGTGATCGCGCCGGCATCGCCATATGCGCCCAAATTCTTGCCCATGTAGAAGCTCCAGGCCGCGGCGTCGCCGATGCTCCCGGCTCGTCGGCCCTTGTACTCCGCGCCGTGCGCCTGGCAAGCATCTTCGATGACGACCAGACCGTGTTGACGCGCGATCTCCATGATCGGGTCCATGTCGGCCATCTGGCCGTACAGATGAACGGGGATGATGGCGCGTGTCTTCGACGTGATGGCTGGCTTGAGCGTCGAAGGATCGAGCGTGTACGTCACCGGATCGACATCGACGTAGACTGGGACGGCACCGAGGTTAACGATCGCTTCTGCCGTGGCGATGAAGCTGTGTGACACGGTGATGACTTCGTCACCCGCTCCGATGCCGCACGCCTTGAGCGCCAGGTAGAGTGCGTCGGTTCCATTAGCGACGCCGAGCGCGTAGCGTGCCTGACAGTACTCGGCGAACTCGGCCTCGAACGCCCGCACGTTCGGCCCCAGTAGCAGGTTCATACTTTCGAGGGCTTCGTCGAAACCTGCGACGATCTCCTGCCTGATCGTCGCATACTGCGCTTTCAGATCGACGAAAGGGATCTCCATTCTCGTTACTCCGTCCGATGCCATACCGGTGTCCTTCCACAACGCGGGGTCGTCTCACAAACTGTTGAGACACCCTTGAATAATGTCGGCTACCTGCGGGATGACGTGTTGCTCCAATGGCCCCGATGATGGTATCGGGACATCGCGGGCGGCAACACGGACGATCCGCGTGCCAATGCAGGCTTCCGCGATACGGGTACAGACATCGGCGCCAACGCCGCCCGTGCCTTCTTCAACGAAGACAAACCGGTGTGTCCGGGCCGCTGATTCCAGGAGTGTGTCCAGGTCCAGCGGCTTAAGTGTTCGCAGGTCGATGACGTCGCACTCAACGCCCTCGGTCGCCAGCAGCGCTGCCGCTTCGAGGGACATGTCGAGCATTCGGCCATACGATGCGAGCGTAATATCGCTTCCCCGGCGTCGCACACGGGCGAGGCCGAGTGGAATAACGTCACCGGTATCGTCGATTTCGGCCTTTTTCGGATAGAGCAATTTGTTCTCAATGAAGACCACCGGGTTGTTGTCACGGATGGAACTCTTCAGCAAACCCTTGGCATCGGATGGATCGCTCGGTGCAACGACTTTGAGCCCTGGCACCTGGATCAGCCACGATTCCAGGCTCTGTGAATGGCTGGCACCGTAGCCACGGCCTGCGCCATACGGCGTTCGGATGACGAGCGGGACGTTGTACTGGCCGGCATACATGTAGTGGATCTTCGACGCGTGGTTTGTGATCTGGTCCATCGCCAGCGCCATGAAGTCCATGAACATGATCTCGACGACAGGGCGGAGGCCAGTCATTGCCGCGCCAACAGCCACACCGACGAACCCGTTTTCTGAGATCGGTGTTGCGAGCACTCGATCGCTGGCGAACAGGGTCGGCAGGTCTCCGGCCACGCCGAAGGCACCGCCGTTAGCGAAGTCCTCGCCGAGCATGACAACCGTCTCGTCTCGCTCCATTTCTTCGCGAAGTGCTTCATAGAGCGCATCCCGATAGCTCAATGTGCGCGTTTCGACTGCGAGCGTCATGCCTGCCCTCCTGCTCCGGATGCAACGAGCATTGCTGCGTGGTGCATCGTCAGCGCCGCTGGAGTTGGTGCGTAGGCGCCAGTCAGAGCTTCGTGCTCAGCGTAGCCGCTTCCGAGCGAGAATTCGGTGGCGTCCTCGATCTCTCGATCGATCTCGGATTCGAGTTGGGTGATGATTGGTTCGGCAACACCCTGGGACAGGAGGAATGCCCGCCAGGTCACGAGCGGGTCACGCTGTTGCCACGCCGCGATCTCTTCCTTGGGCCGGTACTTGCCGCCAGTGTCGCTCTTCGAGTGACCGGCAAAGCGATAGGTCTTGGTTTCGAGGAGCGTCGGACCTTCCCCGGCTCTGGCCCGCTCGACTGCCTGCGTCGCAGCGTCACGGACCGCCAGCAGGTCCATCCCGTCGACGACAACACCGGGAATGCCATATCCAGCTGCGCGGACGGCGATGTCCTGGACACTGGTTACCTGCTGTTGCGGGGTGTACATCGCGTAGCCATTGTTTTCACAGATGTAGACGATCGGGAGTTTCCAGACAGCCGCCATGTTGAGTGATTCGTGGAAGGTTCCCTGGTTAGCCGCGCCGTCGCCGAAGAAACTGAAGACGACAGCGCCGGTTTTCCGGGTCTTCGCCGTCAACGCCGCTCCGGTCGCGACCGGGATGCCGCCGCCGGTGATGCCGTTCGTCCCAAGGAAATTGAGCTCTCGGACGGCGATGTGCTGTGAGCCACCCTTGCCGCGACAGTAGCCGTCGACACGACCACAGATCTCGGCGAGGATCGGAGCGGTTTGTGCGCCCTTTGCAATCAGATGACCGTGTCCACGATGGGTGCTGACGACCTGGTCGCCAGGTTGTGCCGTTGACAGAACACCGACGGCGCTCGCCTCCTGCCCGATCGAGAGATGAGCGGTACCCATCGTCAGGCCGCGCGCGAAGAGCGAACCGATTTGTTCCTCGCAGCGCCGAATACGCAGCATCAGCCGGTAATACTCAATGTAGTCGTGGGTCGTCATTACACAGTCCTCATCATCCCCGGTCTCGCCGGCTTTCGCCGATGACCTTCGCCGGCACTCCGCTCATCACCACGTGATCGGGCACGTCATTCATGACCGCCGATCCTGGCGTGATGATGACCCCGCGTCCGATCGTTATCGTTGAGTTCAAGGCGGCGCCGACGCCAACCAGGACGTTTTCCTTGAGGCAGACGACCCCTGACAGGGAGCAGCCTGGCGACAGATGAGAGAACGGCCCCAGCATGCAGTCGTGGGCGACGGTGACGCCGACATCGACGATCGTTCCTTCACCGATGATCGTTCCGGGGCCAATGACGGACCCGGCCTCGACCAGCGCACCATCCTCGATCGTCACATCCATCCCGACGATCGCCCGAGGATCGACCAGCGGCAGAATCCGGATGTTGAGTTGTTCCTTGATTCGCTGGTGGACTTTCTTGCGTACCTCGGAGTGGAACGACAACGCGACAGCGTCGATCTCCTTGCTTGCGGCGAGATCGGCAAGCACCGAGAAGCCGCCGAGGACACGGACACCACCGAGGGTGACGCCCAGAAGATCAGTATTGTCGTCGATCAATCCAACGACTTCGACGTCATCGAGTTGCCGTGTGACTTCGAGCAGTTGTTTCGCTCCGAGGCCGCTGCCATAGATCACGAGTCGCGTCTGGGCTACCTCGGTATCAGGCGTGCTGCCGGCCAGGATGCCCCGCTTCGCCAGGCGAGCGCGGATAGCCTCGGGATCGAGGCGGCTCGCTGGCGCTTCAGTAACGGAGCCTTTGATCCCGTTTCCTGACATTGGCGCGGCATGGTGGCCGTTGGAGGACGCCGATGGAGCCGGAGCCTTCCAGGATTCATAAATGCGTTGGACATGGGACCCGGTCACCTCTGTTGGGATGGTGACCTTCTGTTCGAACGCCGTCAGGTCCTCGTCGGCTGTGCCGATCAGCGCGATTGCCGCACTAACCGGTACTTCATCGCCCTCGGACGCCAGCCAGCGTCGGAGTATCCCGGCAGCCTCTGCCTCGAGCTCGATGACGGCTTTTTCTGTTTCGACTTCAGCAAGGACATCACCGATTGCGACGGTATCGCCCTCCTGCTTGCGCCAGCTGAGGATCGTCGCAGATTCAGTGTTCATTCCCAGCTTCGGCAGAATGACCTCAGTTGCCATGATGTTTCCAACCTTTGCGACCCAGGTCGCACCTTCGGTGCTAGTCGGCGACGGCTTGCATCAGTCCTTGCGCGACTGCCGCGGAAAAGTCGAGACCGAGTGATTCTCGATTGCCGCCATTCAGGAGCGACTTGTCCGCCTGCTCAAGAATCCGAACGACCTTCGCCCCAACTCGTCCGTCGCTCTGAGGCCGCTCACCGGTCTTGATGCAATGCAGGAAGTGTTCGCACTGCACACGCAGCGGCTCCTGAACTGGAACGTAGGGAATGTTGACGCCGCCGTAGCGGTATTGGAGATGGAAGTCGGAGTACTGATCGGTTTCATACTGGCAGTCGACACCCTTGTCGTAGATGCGGATCTTTTCGCCGTCCGAGAGATCGTTGCAGACGACCATCTTCTTGCTGCCAACGATCGTCACGCGTCGAACTTTGCAGGGGTCGAGCCAACTGAGGTGGAGGTGGGCGAGGATGTTGTCCGGAAAGCGCACCTCGATGTAGGCCACGTCGTGGACCCCCCGTCGAACGCTTGCACCTCCGCGCGCACTGACTTCAATTGGGTCGCGGCCCAGGACATAGAGCAGGATAGAGAGGTCGTGTGGTGCCAGGTCCCAGACGACGTTGATGTCCGGCTGGAACAAGCCCAGGTTCAATCGCGCGGCGTCGACATAGTAGATATCGCCAAGTTCACCGCTCATGACAATCTCACGGAGACGGCGAATCGCCGCGTTGTATTCGAACGTGTGGCCGACCATCAGTGTTAGCCCTCGGTCCTCGGCCATCTGCGTCAGTTCTTCGGCTTCGATACTGTTTGCCGTCAACGGCTTTTCAACCAGGACATGCTTGCCGGCCATCAGTGCGGCTTTCGCCAGGGAATAGTGGGTGCGTATCGGCGTTGCGATGACGACCGCGTCGACGTCCGATAGCAGAAGCTCGTCGTAGCTGGAGATCGTCTGGACGCCGGGGTAGCTTGCGCTGATCTTGCTGAGACGCGCTGCATCTTTATCGACTACCCAATCCAGGCTGACGTCGGGAATCTCATAAAAATTGCGAACGAGTTTTGGACCCCAGTACCCGTATCCAACAACACCTACTGATAGATTGCGATCGTCAACGATACGGTCCATGCGACGTCTCCCTCCGACGTATTCGGGCAGATTTGGGTGCGCTATTGCGCGCCACGCTGATTGAGGACAACCGGAAGTGTTTTGATCAGCACACTCAGATCGGTTAGCAATGACGCACGCCGGATGTATTCAAGATCGAGCGCGATCATCTCTTCGAAGGTTGTGTGGCTTCGGCCGCTGATCTGCCATAGGCCGGTAATTCCTGGCTTCACCGCCAGTCGTCGATAATGCTCTGGTCGGTAGTTCTCGAGTTCGTAGGGGATCGGTGGTCGCGGCCCAACCAGACTCATGTTGCCGCGGACGACGTTAAATAATTGCGGCAACTCGTCCAGGCTCGTTTTCCTCAGAAATTGGCCAGCCCGCGTTACTCTAGGGTCGGCGACCAGTTTGAACATCGACCCGTTCCCCGCCTTGTGCTGTTCAGCCTCACCGTTGATGAACTTCGCGACGTATTCACGATGGATCGACGGGTCGGCATCCACGCGCATCGAACGGAACTTCAGGAACGTAAACTCCCGTCCCTTGGCGCCGATTCGTGGCTGGCGAAAAAGCACCGGCCCCGGCGAACTACGCCAGACGAGAACTGCGCAGAAGAAAAATACTGGCAGCAGACAAACGATCAGGACCGATGCGACGACAAGGTCAAAGATCCGCTTCGAGGCGCGATACCAGCCGCTGTATCCCAGTTCAGTTGTTGGGACCTCGACATGAGTCGCGCTCTGCATGATGTCTCCGCACCAGCGACGCACCGGTGTCAGGATCTCTGACGGTGACTGCACTCAGTGCTATGACGATATGAAGTGGGCGTGAAGTGGAAGTGTGGTGCCTGTGAAGATGAGGTTGAGAGGGATTATCGCGGGGTATGTGCCAGTTCCAGCACGAGATTCACCGCATCATCGAGGTCACCGATCGTCAGTTCGTGGCAGGTGCTGCCTTCAAGGAGGCGGACGACCTGGCGCACACCGTCAGCCCCGTGGTTGTTGCGACTGAATGCGTGATCCATCAGGCGTGCAAACCCCTCCGAGCGTGACAGACTTTCGATGCGTGTCTCGGCCCCAGCCTGGTAGCGGGGGAAGACGACGAACGATGGTTGAACCGGTGCATGAGGCCACGAACTGTCCGGCGGACGAAGGTAGGTCGTTCGCTGGGAAAAGTCATTATCGTGGGCCAATGTAGGATAGCGACTTCGAAGGACAGGCAGGCTGTCAGGTTCGAGTTTGATCGCCTTTGCGAACGGCAGAATCGATCCACACGTCGGCGAGATCACCGCGGCCTCATCGCTGAAGTACGCGCACCCCTGGGCGACCAGCGCAGCAGTCAGTGTCGATTTCCCACTGCCCGAACGACCCGGGAGGATGATACCGACGTGCTGCAACGCTACGGCACCAGCGTGGAAGAGGAGAAAATTGGTTGCGAGCGTTTCGACAGCGTTCGTGTTGATGACCCACGCGAGCAACGTCGCAAGGTCTGAAATGCCGACTGGAGTGTGGACATTGGCCTCGTTGTCCGTTACTTCCCACTGCTCGGGATCGCTGCCGGTCTGCCATACGTCGATCCGGTACGCCCGTGCTGGCTGGTAGGGATTGCGCCAAGACGAGCCTTGTGGGAAGAGCCGCTCGACGAGGTCAATGACGGATGGGGGCCCCACGACACGTGCGCGGAACGAGAGGATGTCGATACAGTATTCATCCGGCTGAAGCGTTTTCCGACGCATCCGTGTCGTCATTCGAACTGTCTCAGCATTCAATTTGGCACTGTCGATGCTAACCGACGTTCGATCGGACAGTTCCCGTCACAGTGAAATGGAAGCCCTGAAGCACAGTGCTCCATACCATCGGGATGATGACCGATTGGGCCCCCAGATGTCGAGTGCCAGAAGTATCGTATATCAACGCACGTTATGAAATTGGCTACCCCAACAAAACGATTTTCGGGTTCGAAAGAGCCACCGGGTCATTGATTGGTTCCCAGGGACACATATCGAATATCGTTCAGTCCACAATGAACTGAAGGTTCAGTGTCTGTCTTTCTGGGCAGCATAGCAGTGTGATCAGTATCAGATCAATCGGCATGCTTGGTAACGGCGCCCTGCTTCCAAGCAGCACTGATCGATCGCCAGTGCTTTGACCAGGTCATCGATCCGCCGCGTCGAGACCCCGTGGATATACGCTTCCTGGATAACGGCCACCAACGCCTGTTCAGCGCGCTTACGCGGCTCCGACAGACTCAGGATGAAGCCGCCATCGCGGACACGCGGCACCTTCGAATCGATGCTGCCGATCCGAGTGTCCCACTGTCGCTCCCGATAGCCGTTGCGTTGCCTGGTGCGATGGTGCCGATTGGCTCCAACATGCTGGCTGACTTCTAGTTCCATCGGCGCCTATCTCATGACGCGCACACCCTTACGCAAGAAATCGAGTTCGCCCACCTCAGACTTGCGTAGCAACTCGTCCAGTGCCATCCTGACATCCTCGGCCAGATCGTGGTCCTCATCGGACGGTGTGACGGACCGAGAGAAAGGACCACGACCTGGCTGGTGTCGTCAACGACTCCGTGTCACATACACGCTCATTGGGTCTCTCACGAGAAGTTGCAAGGGCTGCTCTTGGATTACGCC
Source organism: Thermomicrobiales bacterium (assembly GCA_041751795.1). Classification (GTDB taxonomy): domain Bacteria; phylum Chloroflexota; class Chloroflexia; order Thermomicrobiales; family CFX8; genus JBBECJ01. The sequence goes on along the minus strand of JBGSWU010000037.1, from coordinate 918 downwards.
AAACCATCGGAGCTTCATGATTTGATAGCTTCATACAGATGGAATCCGAGTTTTGGTTAACGTAACTGACCTTAATTGCACAAATGATTAGAAATGGTACGCCGCCGATCTCGGTATCCAGAGACGATCAGGTCTTTCGGTTCAACGGCTAATACTGGCTGGGATCGGTGATTGGTCAAGCCCGAGTCAGTGGGAAGGCATGGCAGACAGCGCCAATGCGCCAGTGCTTTTGAACAGAAGACTTAACGATGATCATGTAGGTCGATCAACAGTCATAGCACAACCAATCGAACGTATTGAACAAGGCTACACAACTGCGATCCGATTCTTGGAAAACGTTTTGACCAGAAAGATGAAAAGCGTGTTTCAACGAAGAGACGCGTCAGCAGCGGATGCGACTGACACGTCTCTTCTGCTCCTGTAACGAGGCGAATCAGCGTCTACGGGCCAGCATTGTTGTAGCCGTCAAGGAGATCCTTGAGGTCTTCGAACGCGTCCTTTGTATTTGTAGAGACAGCGTCTTCCCACATGTCCTTCAACTGGCTGATGGAAAGCGGGTATCCTGTCGATCCGGAACCATAGAACGAAGAGTTGAGATACGCGGCGATCAGTGCCCGAGCAGCTTGGCGAGCAGCCTTCTCAACCTTGCTTATCCCTCCTCCACCGACTCCCTGGTTTGCCAGATCGTACATTGAGGAAGTGCCAAATGGTGCGTATGGTTCAAAGAAGTCATTGAACGCAGTCGTATGGATGTATGGATTTGAACCGAGTCCACCAGCACTCGCCCAATCCTGGTCCGTTTCCATGTCCCAGAGGTTTGTGCCTCCCGCGTTCACGTTGCCACTATTCGCCCAGTAGCCTGGAGTACCACCCGTGAATGGTGGCGGCGGTGGCGGCGGTGGCGGCGGCGGCGGTGGC